>JABWCR010000005.1 GCA_013359125.1 Armatimonadota bacterium
GAGGAGGGGAACGAAGTCAAACAGGCATTCCTCACAAACGGCCTTTTCAAAAAATGTAGCACAATTTTAGGTACGGATCAGACCCTCAAAACCCGCTCGGGAGGGCGAGCGTCCCCGCGAGCCAGCTCCTAGAGCCAGTCCCCAAATGCATGGGGCAAACTAATTCGCAATTCTTAATTCGTAATTGATTTAACGGTTCATCCCCACATGCGTGGGGCGTAGTAGTCGCCCGCCCGCTTGGGCGAATCGTCCGACGGTTCATCCCCACATGCGTGGGGCGTAGCCGTAAGCTACCACGGTCGCGCAGTCACCTATCGGTTCATCCCCACATGCGTGGGGCGTAGGGCCTCTAACCACCCCAGATCATCGTATGACTCGGTTCATCCCCACATGCGTGGGGCGTAGCTTGACGGCCTGATCGAAGGCCTGATCGACGGCGGTTCATCCCCACATGCGTGGGGCGTAGCGAAACCACCGGCGGCCGTACAGTCGCCGGACCGGTTCATCCCCACATGCGTGGGGCGTAGGCAGACGAAGAGTTTGAGCGCAGATTGTCGGCCGGTTCATCCCCACATGCGTGGGGCAGGCGCCGCCGCCCATTCTTTCCATAGAAGCGGGCGAGGTTCATCCCCACGTGTGTGGGGCAGGCGCGAACCCGGAACTTAGAGGGTTTGACGCCAGGGGTTCATCCCCACGTGTGTGGGGCAGGCTAGCGGCGGCCGCCCTGGGAAACGTTCGTCCAGGGTTCATCCCCACGTGTGTGGGGCAGGCGCAGTATACGCGCGTCAATGTCCAGAAGAGGAAGGTTCATCCCCACGTGTGTGGGGCAGGCTCGAGCCCCGCCCGCATCGGCTTCATCCCGCGGGGTTCATCCCCACGTGTGTGGGGCAGGCGTAGTCTATATGGGCGACGATGGCGCATGGTGTGGTTCATCCCCACGTGTGTGGGGCAGGCGCGGGCTGGTGGCAGGAGACCCTTTGCGGGATCGGTTCATCCCCACGTGTGTGGGGCAGGCGCCCTTCCCAATTCCCACGCCTTGCAATTCTTAGGTTCATCCCCACGTGTGTGGGGCAGGCTTCGTTTCAAGAGCCATCTATCCATCTTTGCCCGGTTCATCCCCACGTGTGTGGGGCAGGCTGAGGCATATGCCGACAAGATGAACACGATACAGGTTCATCCCCACGTGTGTGGGGCAGGCTACGGCTGGGGGTTAGGCGGCCGCCGGACTGGGGGTTCATCCCCACGTGTGTGGGGCAGGCTAAATACGACGGGCGTTTAGCCTGTTGGGTTCTGGGTTCATCCCCACGTGTGTGGGGCAGGCTCTAAAAGTTACCAGGTTGCTACGCATTTTACCAGGTTTTTCATCCGTTTGTCAAGGAGCTTTGTGCAATCCGCCAGACGCTCTGTCGGCGTCTCGGTCTCGAACCCCGCAGTCTTTACAGCGTCCGAGGCGTCCATTATACCCCGTTGTCAAGCCCCGAGCCGATGTGCTCAAAATTGTGCTACAAATTCGAAAAATCCCGTTGGCGCATGGCGTAGAAAGCCTCCACACCCGCCGTTTGGTGCGGAGGGATCCAAGGGGCGGAAAGGGGGCGTTCCGAGGGGCGGAAAGGGGCCAGGCGGAAGCCTGGCGTTCCAAGGGGGCGTTCCGAGGGGCTTTGCCAGGCGGAAGCCTGGCGTTCCAAGGGGGCGTTCCGAGGGGGGCGTTCCACGCTACCGCTTGGCTTTGGTCTTAAAGCGCATGAGGGTGATGCCGTCGTAGTCGACGGGCTCTCGATCCGGATCGCCGCAGACGCGGATGGCGAAGCCTTGTTCGGTGTCGGCGGTGTAGACGAGGGCGGCGCTGCCCTCGCCGGCTTCTTCGGTTACGATGTCCCACAGGCCGTCGCGCACACGGGCCGAGAGCGCGCCGACAAAGACTCCGGCCGACACCTCGATCATCCATCGAGAGAGCTGGCCGCGCAGGGAGGGCTTGACGGCAGTCATAACGAGCACGACCATGCTACTCTTCTTGCTCGCCTAAGAGCTCGTCCAAGTCTGCCACGATCTTTTGGAGAAAGCGGCTTTCTTTAAAGGCGTCGCGCATGGCATGGCGCACGCGGCGCTCCAGTAGATGTTCGCCTTGGGCGGCCTGTTCGAACGCGACGGGCACGGAAAGATCGAGCTTATAGAGGTCTGCCATATCGTACGCCAGGCTCAGTTGGTTGCCGGTGTGGACAAAGCCGAGACCGGGGCTGTAGCCCAGGGCGAGGATGGCGGCGCAACAGACCCCATAGAGGCAGGCATTGGCGGCGGAGAGGGCGCGATTGACGGGGCTGGCATCGTGCCAGTCGGCTTGGTCGTAGTCTCGGCCTTCCCATTCGATGCCGTATTGGTCGGCCAGTTTGCGGTAGGCGGCTCGGACTCGGGCGCCTTCCATGCCGCGGATCTGGTCGATGGAATGCTCGGGGCTGATGGGTTGTTTGAACCGCTTTTCGTACATTTTGCGGGCGACGGCGGTTCGTTGTTCGGGATCTGTGGCGAGTTTGGCTTGTCGGACCAGGTTGGCGCTGCTGCGGGGGCCGCCAAAGCCGTAGGCGTATGTGCGGACGCCTTCTTCTCCGACCCATGCGACGAGGCAGTCTTCTTTGACCAGTTGGGACATGGCGGCGTGGGTGAGGTTGGCGCCCGGGCCGAGCATGAGGAGGGCGACCCCGGCGATGGGGGCTTGGGTTTTGCCGTCGTCGGTGAAGGCGGCGACGGAATGGAGGTCGCGCTCGATAACGGCGCGCTCGACGTAGAGCACGCTGAGCTTTTCTTTAAAGACCGGCAAGAGTTGTCTGCCTATCGCCATGTCGCTGGTCGCTCCTATCGGCATTATTGGCAGGGCGGCGCCCGATCTTGAGGTTAAGGGATTGGGGCGAGGCTGAGGAGGCCGAACCCGTAGGACTTTTGGGGCCCGACGCCGTTGGCGACGGCTTGGAGGAGGGCTTCTTTGTCGGTTACGGTCAGGATGCCGTCGAATTGGACGGCGTGGAGTTCCTTTGGGCTGCCGTCGGATTTATACTCCTTGACCTTGGTGTCGAACCAGACGCGGTCGGTGAGGCTGACTTGTTCGATTTTGAATCCGTGCTGGTCGCCTTTGCGGTTTAGCCAGTCTCGCTGTTCGGGTTCTTCGGATAGGGCGAAGCGGCGGTTTTTGTGTTGGGGGTGCTTTCTGGGCGTTTTCCAGGAGGGTTTGGCCAGGAGTCGGAAGCGGAGCTTGTCGCCGGGGTTGCAGGGGGGGAGCTGCAGGGGTACGGGGCCGGAGACTTTGACGAAGGGGGGTAGTTTGGACCAGTCGGGCGGGGTTTTGGACTGGACGCAGATGTAGCCATGGTCGCCGTCGATGTCGAAGCGATAGAGGACTCGGGCTTTGGTGGCGGTTTGTTTGTCGGGGAAGCCTTTGTAGACGAGTTTGTGGAGCTCGTAGAAGTTTTGCCATCCGTCGGCGGCGATTTCGGTCGTGATGGGCGCGCTGATGGCTGTGATGTAGAGTTCTTGGTTCATGTTTAGGTCCAGAGTTTGGGGAGGTTGGGGACGCGGAAGTCGGGCAGGCTCGCGTCCAGAGTTCGAAGACGCTGTTCGATGGAGGCGACAAACCGCTCGACTTTGTCTTTCTTTGCGGGAGTCCAACCATGCGCCAATATCGAGAGGTTGCGGATTTGGAGGTAGTCGTCGAAGAGGAAGCGATTGCCGTCGAAGAAGGATTGGGCTTCGGGCATTCCAAGGGCTTTAGATAGACAGAAGGCGTCGGACAGCCCCAGTTTTGAGGGCCTTGAGCCTTCTGCCGATTTAGCCAGGGCGAGGAAATTGTTTACGGCGTCCTGTGGGATTTTGCTCCAATCTATCGCGGAGGGCTTGAGGTTTCGCAGGGAGAGGAGCCATTCGCCGATGGCTTCGAGCGCGCGGTAGGCGCGGGCTCCGGCGTCGTCGTATCGGCCTGCTTTGAGCTTGCGGCGGGCGTTTTGGAGCAGGTCGGCCACGGCGCAGAGACTGGGTTTTTCGTCTTGGCTGACGCGGCGTATCTGTGCCGATAGCGTTGTCATTTCGTCGCACCATTGCGCGAGGCTTTGGTTTCGGACTTCTTGAGCGACGAGTTTGATTTCGGCCGCGGCGTCCTGTAACTTTGTCGCCGGTCTGTCGTTGTCGTAGTGGTCGAAGCGGTCCCAATCGCTTAGACTGCTGCTGACCCCGACCAGCGATCGGTAGAGGCGGTAGGGCGCAGAATGAGAGGGGGCGATTTGAGCGAAGGCGCCGGCGGCGCCCTCGAAGTCGCTTCGGTTGAACAGTTCGACCGCGGCATCGCAGGCGATCATTCCGAGGGAATCGTCGGCGCTGCCTAATTGAACGAGTCGTTCCTCACCCGGAACGGGTTTGCCTTCCTTAAAATCCACATCTACGTAGAGCAGCACGGCTTCGGTGCGACCGGCGAAGAGGGTGATTCCGGCGCTCATCCATTTTCGGCCTGCGGTGGGGTTGATGGCGATGCGTCCTTGGTCGCCGATCTGTTCTCGAAGCCAGACATAGGCTTCATGCGCTTTGGCCACGAAGTCGTTGAGTTTGGTCGGGTCGTCTTCGACCTGTCTGACGTCGTATTGCGACGGTTTGAGGCCGGTTTCTTGGACGATCTCGTCGATTTTGGGCCGCGATCCGCTGGTGCACAGGAATGCGACGCGCTCTGGCTGGAGTTGTTTGATGGAGTAGATCTCCGATCCGACGCTCATTCCTACTGAAAGCAAAAGTCCGTCAACTTTGTCCATCGCTGACCTCGGACATCATAAGCGGCCACGTTGGGGCCAGGCCGTAGTGAACGTATTTTGAATTCGAGTCGGTGTCTGGCTTGCGCAGTTCCCCGACGCTCGCCCGATCATGGCCAAGTGGAAAACTGGAACCCGTCGCCAGCATGGGGGCGAAGGCGAGCTGGCCTTGGTTGCCCAAGGCGGGGTTGTCGCGTCTTCTTATAGGCACGCCGGTCCATCGCCAATAGCCGTCGGCGGGCAGGTCGTCGGTTGGGTGGATGTGGCCCAGGGCGGCGACGCAGTGGCCGGCGTCGGGCCGGTCCAAAGGGTAGATGCCGTTGAGGTCGATGGCGCCGTAGCCGTAGCTGAGGCCGTAGCCCCAGCCTTCGAAGCAGAGGTAGTTGACGAGGGAGCGGAAGTCGTCTTCGCTCAGGTCGTCGGAGAGCATGGCGACGATGAGGATGCCGTCTTTCGGATGCCAGCCTTTTTCGGTGCGGAGGGCGGCCTCGCCGACTGTGCCGGTCTCTCGGCCGATCATGACGTGGGTTCGGTTGAGCTCGGGCACTTCTTCTTCCTTTACATCGGGCCAAGCGCCGTTCTTACAGAGTTCGAGCCAGGCGGCCCACGGCAGGGTTTTGGGCTTCTTGCCCTTATGGGGCAGTTCGGCCTGGTAGAGCGCGGGCACGGGCACGGCCTCCTTGGGGAATCCGTCGCTGACGACGAGAGGCGGGCGGTTCTCTTCGTAGGCTTGCAACCACTTTTCGATCGTCCAGCCTTTGGCGGCGCCGTTGGCAACGCCCCAGGTTAACCGTCCCCAGAGCGTGGCGTTGCGCCATGGGGTGAGATAGGGCGATGCGCAGATCAGATCGACCTGAACGCAACGCATTTAGGCGGTGGCTCCCAGTTTGGCGCTTTTTTCGCTCCATGTCAGGCCTTCGAACTTGACCTGGCCGTAGCCTCGGGTTACGGAGCCGCCCATGCCTTCGCTTTCGAGCAGGCTGAGAGCGTGCAAGAGCGCTTGCTTCATATGCCCTTCGTTGTCGCCTTCCAGCACGCGGACGGTAACTTGGAAGTTGAGCTTGGCTCCTGCGGGGATGCGGTCCATGCTTCGGGGGCCGGCCTGGCCGACCTTGCCCGTGCTGCGATCCATGGTGACCTCGGCTTTGACCTCGCTGTAGAAGATGCCCTCGCTCATGAGCGGTTTTAGGCTCTCAAGGCTTTCTGGAAGCATCGTGCAATCCCTAAAGATCAATCGCGAAGGCTCTTGGGCGTCCTGTGCGCGGCCGCAGCCAAAAAGCCAGCAAACGGCGCAGTTGTTGCATCCGCACGGACCGGTCGTCGCTCGCGGCTCGGTGAAGTTGCCAACTTGGAAGTTGCTGACTTCGAGCAAGCTGCGGAGTTTGCCTTTGAGGGACGAGCCGGGCACGTAAGGCTGGCGAGTTACAGGATGTCTGACGATGGGGTTGTCGAGGCCGCCTATCTCGAGGCTGGCGCCTCCGGCCCCGATTCTCAAGCCAGACAGCACGACCATCGTGCCGGTCAGTTCCATGTGTTTGACGAGCGCTTTCATTGTTCGCTACCTCCTTAAGTAAGCCATGACGCTTTGGAACAGTTGGTAAAAGCCTTCAAAGTTCTTGTCGTCTTTCAACACCGCCTCGCAGTGGGGATGAATGAAGCGTTTGGCCTCGTCCCACGTTCGGTCTCTCCCCGCTTGATATTGTGCAAATCGATGCAAGGAGCCAATGCCGGACGACAGAACCGCCTGCCGATCTTCGCCCATCTTGATCCTGAAGTTCATGGATGAAACCAGATCGAACGCGCGGCGCATATTGGTGCGGCTGACGCGAATGTTGTCGGCAATTTCCTTTGGCCACTTGACGAAGACGTCTTTTCTGAGATTGCCTTTCTCGTCAAAGTAGTCTGTCATGGCCTGGTAATTGACGGCGCTTTGCGGCTGTTGGCCGCCTTGGTGGGGCGGGCGACCGCCTCGGTCGTCTCTGCGTTGTTGGTTCATGGTTCCTCCTGTCGCGTCTTGGTGTTCCAGCCCGCCAGCGTGCCGACCAGCGAAGCGATGGGCCAATCGGTTTCCTCATTAGAGAGCGATTCGAAGAAATCCTGCAACGGCTTGGGCCATTGGCTCGTTTTCCACTCGTTGCGCCGCGAGCGCAAGTAGGCAAACTGGGGGATGGAGTGGTATCGCATATTCTTAAAGGGCTCTGGCGCGCCGGGCAGGAAGGGCTCGCCCAAGTGTCTTAGGAGCTGGAGCGCGCCGCGGTTGATCGATTTCTCAGCGATGGCATGCACCAAGGCATCGGTCAGTTCGGTGGCTTTGTGGAACTGGGGCCAGGGGTGCAGGCTGCCGGCAATGGATATCCGATTACGCTCTTCTTTGGCGATGTCTAACTGAACGTCGGCGCTCTCGACCGCCTTGAGGATGGGATAGTTGCGGCTATAGAAGCTGACGCCGGCCGATACGGTTCCTAAGCCAAGGGCTGCGAACTCGCGCTGGATCTGCCCTGCCGCGCGCAGAACGCCCCAAAAATGGCCGGTCAGCACCAAATCGTCTCCGCCGGAGTAGACCAGGTAGAGGCGGGGGTATTCCTTTTCCAGCATCTCCGGCACTCGCTGGCAGAAGAAGCCGGTTAGTTGTCGGCTGGTTTCTTCGTACTGCTGCTCGCCCTTGTCGAGGGCGTCCTTCATCCTATTGCCGATGCCGTCGCCGTCCAGTTTGAGCAATGCGAGGTAGGGCGCCCCTTGGCCCTCTTCGGCCAGTTTGAACAGTTCGGATACGGAATCGTCTCGGTCGAGCGGGGCGTAGAGCGGCAGACCCAAGTTGACCCTGCCGTTGGCTTTGCCGGTCAGGCCGATGTCGGGGTCGTGCTCTGTCGGCTGGATGCGCCAGGGGCCGACCTCCCAGCCGTATTGCCCTGTTTTGAAGCCCACGATTCTGGGCGGTCTTGGCAGCCTGCCGCCTTGTTCGCTTTCGAAGGCTGCTCTATCGTCTTGCGACTGTTTGGTGATTGGCTGAATGCCGACGGAGCCGAACCAATGGCCGCCGTTATCGCGCCCGGATCGCCACTTGGCGGCGTTCAGCGCTTTTAGAAGCTCTTGGAGGCTCGATCCGTCCGGAAGGCTTGCCCAGTGGAGGCCGAGCGCGCCGGAGGAGTTTTTGACGAGCCAATCGTAGAGTTCGGGCAAGTCGCGCTGTAGATTCTCGATTGCGTCCGCACTGGCCTCGGCCAACAGTTTACCGCCGCCCAGGTAGATCTCTCGCGCATTTGGGTCGGCCTCTTTGAGCTTGAGGAACGCGACCGCGGGCAACAGGCTGAGCAATGTGGATCGGTATCGCAACCGCTTGGCGGCGTTTTCTTGGGTAAAGCGGCGGTCGGCCACATCTTGCGAAACGTCGAAGACGTAGCTTTGCAGGCCGGATAGCGCGAGTCCAAACTTCATTCAAGAACCTTTGTAGACAAATTGATTATGGATGATGAGCGGCCGTGCCGCGCATTGTAACCTCATGACAGTTACTGCGATGAGAAGCATGAACGGTTGACGCTAGTATACCCCAAGGGTTATCCGGCAATATCAAGGGTTAAATGAAGGATTTCTCATCCGTTCATCCTGCGCGGGATATGCGTTCGACATGCGTCGGGACGCAGGATAAAGGGAGGGCGCCAGCAAGACAAAGGCTGATGAAAGGGGCGAGAACAGCCGACAATAGGCCTATGTCTAGGATAAAGTTGGGCGCGTTGGCGGAGGCGATCAGCGGCAAGAGCGGCAACACGATCTTTTATCGTCTGAACGATGAGTTGCACGTAAAGGATTATGCTATTCCTGCCGATCCCAGGACGCCGGGGCAGTTGGCGGCGCGCGATCGGTTGGGACGGGCGGCGGACGCTTGGCGGTCGCTGAGTTGGGAGGAGGCGCAGGCTTGGCGCGATTACGCCCAGTCGCTGGCCGTGCGGCAGACCGGCACGACCAAGGTGCAAACGCCCCGCGCGCAGACGCTTTTTTGTCGGTTGGCGATGAAGTTTTTGCAGGCCAATCCGGGCGCCGATCCGCCCCGGACTCCGCCGACCTCGCCTTTCTTGGGGGATGGTCTGGCCGTTACCGTAGTTGCGGACAACGGCATTCGGTTCGACGCCAGCGCGCCGAACACGCCGGGGGTTGTTACCGAGCTGCTGCTCCAACCGATGCGTTCGGCGGCGAGCATGCCTGTTCTTCGCTCATACCGAAGTCAGGCGTTTGTAGCGTTCCTGCCGGGTTCGATGTCGTACAGGGTGGATGCGGAACGGGGCTTGTATGCCTGCGGGTATCGGTTTGTGAGGGCTGCGACGGGTCAGGCGACGGAGATTGCGTTTGCGGGGTTGGTCGCGGTTGGGTGAGCCAACCTCTATTTAGCAATAAGCGATGAACGGCCGCTTTGGTCGGGTGTTACGATCCCAATATTCAATCGTTCGTTGGCTAGTTGCGTTCAGATAGGCGGCAACGGCGCGCAATCACCCCATTGATCGCGCGTTCGGGTCAAGAATGGCTTCGAGCTGTCTGAACAACCGGGGAAGATGGTTGACCACTACGTCCCATACGATATCATCATCGATGCCAAAGTAGTGGCGCACAACTTTGTCGCGGATTCCGGCTGCCTGCCGCCATGGAACCGCTAGGTGCAACTGACGGAACGCGGCAGGAACTCCCTTAGCGGCTTCGCCAATCACAGTTAGACAGCGAACGATGGCGTCGAAGGTTTTGGTATCTGCCGCTATGTCCTCCTTCGTCATCCCGTTTGCATACGCAATGGCGCGCCGACACGCCTCGGACATTTCTTCAATGTAGAGCAGAGGATCGCGCAACACGGATTGAATGCTCGTCTATGGTGCGGAGGAGGCGCGGTCGCAAGCCCTTTCGAGTTACAAGATCAACCCTAACGCCCAGCAGGCTCTCCAGGCGATCGTGAAGTCCAAACAATCGATCGAACGCGGCTGTGCCTTCAAATTCAACGACAACATCTACATCGTTCTCGGGCGTCCAGTCGGCGGTCGTAACCGACCCAAAGAGCGCCATAGACTTGACTCCATAGTCACTTGCCAGTTCCTTTGCCACGTTGGCCAGAGTTGTTACAATGTCCTCTCGCTTCATAGGGATAGTCTATCCCAGAATTTGCCCTAGTACACCACGAACCGCTTCAGCATCTCGTCCAGGACGGGTTTGACGCGGGGCTTTTCGCTCTCGGCGGTTACCAAGGTGAAGGTATAGGCTTTGCCCGGTTTGACCCAGATGTAGGAGTAGATGAGGCCGGCCTTGGCTCTGCCTTCCATAGTCAGCGCTTTGCCGGCAGGAAAGGTTTTGTGGGAGAAAGCAAACTGGATGCCCATGTCTGAAACCTGCCCCTTCGCGCTCTTTTCGTACTGTTCGGCTGTTACTTTTGGGTCTATCTCTTCCACCACCACGTTCACGTTAGTGAAGACGCCCGTATTGATCTTGTCGCTTTTGGGGTCGCCGGCTATGAACTTGACGCCCTCGGCCACCATTGCGGCCGCCTGCCCTGCCAGCGATCGCTTCAGCTCGTCCTGTTCTTGCGCGGCTTTTCTCATCATGGTTTCGACATCGGCGGATGTGAGGTCGATCTGAACCCAGTCGTCCGGGAGTTCGACCGCAAAGCCTTCCGACCGTCGGTCGTAGCGCGTCCACCCATCGCCCTTTTCTTCTTTGACGACTTTGGGCGGCTCTTTTTCAGGCGGCGGCTGGGTTGCAACGCTCTTTTCTTCTTTGCCGCAACCCGCGATCAGCGCGGCCGCCAAGGCCAGCCAGGCAATCCGTTTCACATTCGTAAGAATACCTAAGCGGGTAGACTTGAAGCGAAGATGATCAACGGACTGCACCACGTAACGGCCATCGCGGGCGATGCTCAGCGCAACATCGATTACTATACGGGCGCGCTGGGCCTACGGCTCGTTAAGGTTACGGTCAACTACGACGACCCGGGCGGCTACCACTTTTACTATGGCGACGAGCAGGCGAGCATCGGCACGCTGGTTACTCACTTTCCCATTGTGGGCGGTCGGCACGGTCAGCCGGGCGCGGGCCAGGCGATCGAGATGGCCTATGCCGTGCCCGACTTAAGCCGATATGCGCACTTGGGAGAGACGACCGAGCGATTTGGCCAGAAGGTTATCGCGTTTCAAGACCCGGACGGCATCGGTCTGGCATTTGTCGAGGCGCCCGGCGATTTGCGGTTGCACAGCGTTACCCTGTTGGAGCGCGAGATCAAGCCGACCGAATCGCTGCTGATCGGCGAGATGGGGGTGACGTTTGAGGCGGAAGAAGGCGGGCGCAGGCGATACCGAACGGGCGATTGTTATGTGGACTTGCTAATCGATCCGGGCGCTTGGCCGGGGCGCATGGGCGTCGGCGTTATCCATCACACTGCATTTAGGACGGAGAACGAAGCGACACAATTGGAGCATCGTTCGCGCCTACAGGCGCTGGGCGCAAACGTCTCGCCCGTGCGCGACAGGCAGTACTTCCGTTCGATCTACTTTTTTGAACCGGGCGGCGCTCTCTTTGAGATTGCGACAGAGGGCCCGGGCATCGGCATTGATGAGACGGTCGAGGAGTTGGGCAGCTCGCTGAAGCTGCCGCCGATGTACGAGGATCAGCGCGCCCAGATCGAGGCTAAACTGCCGAAAATCCGTGTGCCAAGGAAGGCATAATGGCCGAATTGAGCTACATTCACCGGTTCGTTCCGGGCGGCGATCCGCCCATATTGGCGCTGCACGGCACGGGCGGGGACGAGTTTTCGATGTCTCAAGTGTTGCGTTTGGTCGCGCCGGAATCGGCGGCGCTTTACCCTCGCGGCAAGGAGACCGAGCGCGGCGAGACGCGATACTTCAAGCGATTTGACGACGGGACTATCGACGGGGAAGATGCCCAGCGACGAGGGATCGAGTTGGCGGAGTTTGTTCGCGAGGCTGCCGCCGAATATGGCTTCGATCCTGAGAAACTGGTCGCCATCGGATACAGCAATGGGGCGAACGCGGCGGTCGCGATGGCGCTGGCGGGCACTGGCTTGCCGAAGCGGATGGCGCTGCTACGACCGATGATCCCATTCAAACCGGACCCCTTGCCTGATCTCGCAGCCTTTACTGCGCTTATCCTGGCGGGAGTGCAGGATGCGACGACTCCAATGGCTCGTGCGGAGGAACTGGCTTATCTTTTGATCGATTGTGGGGCAGACGTCCAGATGCTGACAGTGGGCTCAGGGCACGGGTTGATTACGGCCGACTTCCACGCCACCCGGAACTGGATATTGGGTTAGGAGCTGGCGCTGCTGTAATGGCGGAGCGAAAATCGCCAGAACATCCTGGAAAAGACAAAGAAGGCAATGGCCCAAACCGCGGCAAACGCAAGGAAGGCCGGGCTGGCTCGGCCCAGCAGCGCTTTGGCCGGAATAGTCGCCAAAAACGCCACAGGCAGGAAATAGGTGAAGATTCGGCGCAGCACAGCGTCGAAGATGTCGGTTGGAAAGCGCGCGGTCTGCGCGTAAACCTCCATCAGCGCCCACAGGTTCTCGACCCGCACGAACCAGATACCCAGCGTCATGAGCATGAAGTAGAACGAATAGAAGATCAGCATTCCGCACAGGATCATGAGGAAGTAGAGGCCGAACCGCTCCCAGTTGGGCAGGGTCTGCATCTTGGACAGCGCGTACGCGCCCAGGGCAAACGCGCCGATCAGGCTGCCCGTTTGGTCGAGGCTGACCCTTCGCGCGCTGAGCCAGAACTGCGAATCGGCAGGCTTGAACAGCGCGAAGTCGAGCGTGCCGGTGCGAACCATGCTGGGGATTTCGACCAGGCCGCCATGAAAGAGCGTGTAAACGACTGATTCTAAGAAGAGACAAGTGGCGGTGAGCAGAAAGGCCTCTTCGCGAGACCATCCTGCGACCTGCTTAGTGTGGTCGAACACGATTTGCAGGGTAACGACGAAGAATCCGATCCAGAGAAGGTTAGTGGCGATCTTGGCCCAGAAGTTAGCGCGGAACTCGGCTTCTCGGATGAAGCTGGCCCGCCAGAAGGCTTTGTAGAGCCGCCAATAGCGTTGCATCGGGCAGAGTCTACCTATTGGGCGGCGGTCAACTCGGGTTGGTCGGCGATCTCTATCTCCAAGCCGCCCTCGCGCAGCAGCGATTGGATCGCCTCCATTACTATCCAGCCAAATCGGTCGCGGGCTTCCTTTTCACTCATGCCTTGGGTCGCTTCGGCGTAGTCGAGCGGCTTGCCAAAGATGACCATGATTTTTGCCAAGCGGGGCTTTTTGCCGCGCGGCCACGCTTTCTCGGTGCCGATCACGCCGACGGGCATCACTTTGGCGCCGCTCATTTTGGCCAGCAGCGCCACGCCCATGTTGGGAGGTCTTAGCGCCGTGCCATTGTTGCGCCCGCCTTCGGGGAACATGAGGGTTGCTTCGCCTTTCTTTAGTTCGGCCAGCGCTGTCCGAATGGCGGCTAAATCGGCCGTGCCGCGCTGAACGGGGAAGCCGTGGACGCCTCGCAAGACCATTGCGACGAAGCGATTGCGGAACAGTTCGGCCTTTCCCATAAAACGCATGGGCCGATGCGAAGCGCACCCAACGACGGGCGGATCGAGGTAGCTAAAGTGGTTGGGCGCAACGATCAGCGGGCCCGACATGGGGATGTTTTCTAAGCCGCAAGCCTCCATTCGAAAGAGGAGGCGCAACCAGAAGCGCAAGAAATACCACGCAAAGCCATAGAACCAGTCGTCGGCTCGGAATTTTAGTCGCATCGCTTTCGCATGATGATCTCGTGCTTGCCGGGGACGATAAAGTCTTCTAAAAGGCCGATCTTTTTGTAACCGTGTCGCTCATAGAACTCGATGGCGGGATGATTGAAGTCCGAGACGAGCAGGAAGAGATTTCTTGACCGTTCGAATGCACGGCGTTCGCATTCTGCCATGAGCGCCGAGCCGATGCCCTGCCCGGGCGCCACGGCATAAAGCAGTTTGAGGTAGGGCTGCAGCACACCGTCGAAGGTCAGCACGGCACAACCGACTGCGCGTTCGCCTTCAAAGGCGCCCAAGCCGTCGCTCATCGTTTTTTCCAAGACGTCCGCTCCGATGCCCAAGGTAGTCCACGGATCGACGTTGGCCGCTTGCGCGGCCAGTTCTCTCGCCCGTTCTTCGTTCAGTTCGCCAAACGTCCAACCCATTGCTCTCTATTCTATCTTACGGTTGGGTATCTTTCTTTGCGATGACCATCTTGTTAGAATGGAAGATGCCCGAGCAAGCGGCCAAGCAAGAGTGGGATCGCGCCATGCCTGGGGTTAAGACGGCGCTTTCGATGCGGATCGCGCTCTGGCTGCTCATTTCGTCGGTCGGGCTGCTGATCTTTCGGTCGCTGTCGCCCGAGGAGTTTGCAAAGGGTCTACCGATGATCGTTATCATCGTGGCGGGCTATCCCTTTGTGCTGTTGCTGACGCTCTACATGCTGCGCGCGACTCCGGGCCGTTATGCGATGACCGATGCCGGGCTCATGTTTAGGGGATTAGGCCGTCGGCCAACGATCTATCGGTGGGAAGAAGTTTCGGGCTTTCAGTTCAACGACTATAAGCCGGATCCATCGTTGCGCGCGTTAGAGTTCGTCATTGCGGGCGGAGCGAGGGGCAAGCGCTGGGTTTTCGACCCGACGCAAGTGAGCGAGGAAGAGATTAAGAGGATAATGTCCGAGCGAGCCGGTCAGCCGGCCCGCTCGGCTACAGCGTCAGATTCCTAACTCGTCGAAAGAGCTGGGCACTCGGGCCTTTAGATGGTCGATGAGCGTTGCGCCTTCGAACTTAGGCTTTTCTTTTTCGAACGGCTTGATCTCGAGCTCTCTTTTCAACAAGCGATCAATGTGCTCTTCGAGCATCTTGTGGTCGAAGTGGAACTTTGGTCCCAAGATTCGGTAGCCTTCCAAGGCCTTGCCTAGGGCGCCATGGTCCAACATCAGACCTTCCTTCAAACTTTCGGGCCCAAAGATCTTGATGTTGTCCGGGATGGGCGATTCGATCCATTGCTTGGTGTCTGGATCGTACTTGAAGAACTTTTTGCCGTCCGGCGTTACTTCGTATCGGTAGCCGTGGAACTTCTTCATCGTGTCTGGGCTAAGCTCCCAGAGTTTCATGTGCTCTTTCCAATTGTCTGGCGTGTAGAACTGAAACTCAGAGCCGTCAAATAGCTTCCATTCCTTCGAACCAGGGTCAAATTGAAAGCCCTTGAACTTGTCCCCTAGTTTGAACTGGCTGTAAAGTTCAGGGTCTATCTGCCACAGTTTCATGTCGAACGGGATGTTATCGCCTCGCAGTTTGCGCGCGCGCTCCATGGCTTCGCGGGCCTTCTTCATGTGCTCGCGGGCTTCGGCCATGGCCTTTTCGGCCTCAGCGATCGCCTTCTCGTCGACTTTCTTCTGGCCAGCTTCGATCTGTGCGATCTGCTTCTCGATCTCGGCCTTCTGTTTTCTCAGCTCTTCCAGTCTTCGCTGCTCTGCGCTCTTGTCCTGGACCCAGGCGACTCCCCCGACGAGCGAGACAGCGGTCAGTAACAGCAACAAGCGTTTCATGCCTGATCCTCCTTCAACTGTTTCTGTTGGTGAAAAAGACGAACAAGACGTTGTGCCGGTTTCATTGTCCGGGACGGCCTACTTTTGCAGGCGCAAAGTCTGTATCCTCAAGTTCAGGATTGAGGACGGGCTTGAACTCCATATCCACGACCATCAGCGCCTTGTGGTTTTCATACTTGATCGAGACGCTCATCTTCATGCGCTGCATCAAGTTGTCGGGGCCGAGGACGATTTCAAGATCGACCGGGCGGTTGCTCTCATCGCGGGTCTTCCCGGTTAGGAGCGCGCCGCTCTCCTGTCTGGTCATCCGAAGCTCGGTGATCTTGCCCAGAAAGCGCTCGGTTTGGGTGCGACCGCCCAGTAGGAACACCATATCGGGCATCGGCTCGACGTTGAATTGGGGCAGGAACTCGAGCAGCACGGCTGAATTGGGGCTGGTCTTGACGCTCTTACGGCTGGTGTGCACCTGCTGACCGTCCCATCGCCCTTGGTTTTGCCACAGTTCGCCGTTCTCCCAGTAGACGTGTTCGACGATATTGGGCAGTTTGGCGCCTGGCTGGCTGAACTCGCTGCGCTTGATCCAGAGGCGGCCGGCGCGGTTGAAGCGATACTCCAACTGCATCGTCTTGAGCTCGGCGTCGTTCTTGGAATCTTGAATGTGCACGTAGAGTTTGGTCGTTGTCGTGCTGGTAAAGGTATTGGCCTTGGCATAGGCTTCTACGGTCTTTAGGAGCGCCTCTTTTGCATCGGCCTGGCCAGCCTGGCCCAATGCGATTGCTGCGCATGCAACGGCTGACACCACAGCGAAAAGCCTGATCATCCTCTCACCTCTCCGAGTTCTTGCGTCTTTCTACAAACCCTGATTCCCATTCGACGTCGCCGATGTGGTTCATGTGGTTTAGATACCGCGCGGCAACGAACAAGAAATCGCTCAAGCGATTCATATATTGGACGATTACGGGACGGACCGGGTTGCTATCGATTGTTGCGATTATCCTCCGCTCGGCGCGTCGGCATACGGTACGAGCGACATGGGCTTGTGCCGCCTGCGAACTTCCGCCCGGCAGAACAAAGCGCGTCAATGGCGCAAGTTCGCCTTCCATCTCGTCGATCTGCGATTCGAGCCTGGAGACAGCGGTCTCGGTAAGCGTTTCAACGTCCTTTCGAAGGTTATCGGTCGAGGCCAGTTCGGCTCCGATCTCAAAGAGCTCGCGCTGAACTTGATAGAGCCATTCGTCAAGGCGCCCAGCGCCCAAAGAAACCAAGAGCCCAATGTGGGCGTTCAGTTCGTCAACGTCGCCGTATCGCTCGACTCGCGGGTCGGCTTTGGAGGTTCTTTCGCCGCCCAACAGCCCGGTTTGGCCCTGATCGCCGCCCCGGGTGTAGATTTTCATAACTCGCAGTCTACCTGAGCGCGAGAAGGGAGTCGGGCAACAAGTCGAGCGTCAGGACGGTTGCCTTGGGATCGGCCAAAGCCACGGCTCGCTCGATCGCATTCTCCAGTTCGCGAACATTGCCCGGCCAATCGTGCGCCTTCAGCGCGCGCATTGCCTCTGTTTCGATAGACTCTAGGCAGCGGCCATTCTCGGCGCAATGCTTCGCCAAAAAATGCAGAGCCAGCGGCTCGACGTCCTCGATTCGGTCTCGAAGCGGCGGCAGTTCGATCTGCACGACCTGCAGGCGATAGTAGAGGTCGTTGCGAAAGGTCCCTTGTTTGACGGCCTCTTCCATATCGCGATTGGTGGCCGCTACAAATCGCACGTCCACCTCGATCGGCTTGTTTCCGCCGAGGCGTTCGATCTGCCGTTCCTGCAAGGCGCGAAGAAGCTTCACCTGCACCAGCGGCGGTATGTCTCCTATCTCGTCCAGGAAAAGCGTTCCGCCGTCTGCCTGTTCAAACTTCCCGATGCGGTCTGAATCGGCACCTGTATAGGCGCCCTTGAGGGCGCCAAAGAGTTCGACCTCTAAAAGAGTCTCTGGGATCGCGGCGCACGAGACGGCGACGAACGGCTTGTCGGCGCGGGCGCTCTTTTCGTGGAGCATTTTGGCAATCATTTCTTTGCCTGTGCCGCTCTCTCCGGTTATAAGCACGGTGGCGCGAGCGTCCGCCGCGCGCTCCACTATGGCCAGGGTCTTTTTGATCGCTTCGCTCTGGCCGACGAACTGAACGCTGCTCTTGGCCTTGTGTCGGCCGTTCTTAGCATTTTTCGGCTTGGGTTCCTGAAAACTGACCTTGACCAATCGTTTCAACACATCCAGGTCGAACGGTTTGGTCAAGTAGTCCAGCGCTCCATTGCGCATAGCGTCGACAGCCGAAGGGATTGCGCCGTAAGCGGTAATGATGACTGCGGGGAGGTTGGGATGCGCTTCTCGAGCCTTCTTCAGCAGGTCCAGCCCGTTCATATCGGGCATCACTACATCTGAAATCATGAGGTCGACCGGCTCTTCGGCTAACTTCTTGAGGGCCAAATGTCCGTTGGGCGCGGTCAACACGTTATAGCCCTCCTTAGAGAGGGCGGCGGTCAGTACTTTCCTAATGTTCTCTTCGTCGTCTACGACCAGTACGGTTTTCGTTTCTTGCATCCTTCGCTCATCCTCCGCTCATCCTTCCAGTCGGTTCTACCTAAAGTCAATTGTCGGAATAACTTGGGATTGTCTCAATGTCTATGACGCGCGTTGCGCCAGTGGCAAGAAGACAGTGATTTCGGCGCCATAGCCCTCGTTGCTTTCGAGCGCGATCGTTCCGCCGTGCGCTTCCACAATCTTTTTGACGACGCTCAAGCCCAGGCCTGTTCCCTGCACCTTTGTCGTAAAAAAGGGCGTAAAGATCTGTTCCTTGATCGCTTCGGGTATGCCGCAGCCCGAATCTTGGACCGAAAACCACCCAAATCCATCCTTCGCTCCTGTCGAAACGGTGATTGTTCCGCCGTTCGACATTGCCTGCGTCGCGTTTTGAATCAGGTTCTGAAGGATCTGCTCCACTCTTGCAGGATCGGCGTCGACCTCCGCCTTCTCCGCTAATCGAAGGCGGGCCTCTACGCCGTGCTCTGTCAAAAACGGCTCAAATATCCTTACCGTTCGCGATGCCAGGCGTCCTAAGTCTACCCGCCTCCGGCTCAAAGCCAGGGGCTTGGCAAACTCCAAGAATTCGTCCGCGATCGCGTTGAGACGATTGACCTCCTCTGTAATAATTTGTAGGAAATCGGCCGCTTCGTCCGACAGCGGCTCCTGCGCCAACAATTGGGCGGCGCCGCGCACCGCGGTCATCGGATTGCGCAACTCGTGAGCGATAGTGGCCGTCATCTGTCCGATCTCGGCCATGCGCGACATCAGCCCCATCTGCTCTTCCATCTTGGCTTGTTCTGATACATCCTCGAATACAACGACGGCGCCCAATGTAGCGCCGCTCTGATCGATCAGAGGGTTGATGGCAAAGTCGACGAGCGTCAGGCGGCCGCTCTGTTCGCAGCGCTGCTTGTACAAGCGGCTTGGTTCGCCCTTGTCCAACGATCGGCCGATCGCATCGGCTACGGCGGGCCCGTCGTGATTGTCCAAGCAGAGCGCTGCTCGGAAATTCATGCCCTTGGCCTGCTTGGCGGATCGACGGGCTATCTGTTCGGCCGCCCGATTCCATTCGATCACTCTTCCTTCGCGATCCAGAGTTGCAACGCCGGCCCCGATCGACCTGAGAACGTTGTCTAAAAACGCGGCCATCTGCTGGTTCTCTTTGAACCGCTGTTCCATCGCGCCAAAGAGCCGAGCGTTTTCCACTGCGGCGCCGGCCTGATTGACAAACGCGGACAAGAGGCTCAGCTGCTCCTCGCCAACCGGCTTTGCAGAGCCTGGGTGATCGGCCGCCACGACACCGATACAGCGACCTCGGACTGTAATCGGAAGGGCGACATAGTGATCGGCGCCGATCTGCCGACCAAATCCTTTCATAGGCTGCGGCATCAGGCGCGCGTTTCGCGCTATGATCGCCTTGTTCTCCTTGGCGACCAGACCGATGACGCTTTGGCCCCTTTTGAATCCTGCTGGCGGGAAGATCGATTCGTGATAGCCCCTTGCAACGACGGGCATCAGCGTTTGGCCCTTGTCCGATGACAAAAAGACGGCGCAGCGCTCGAAACCGGCGACGCTCAGTATTTGATCGGCAACGGCGTTCAGCACCGTCCCAACGTCCAGCGTGGAGTTTACGATGCGGCTCATCTCGATCAGCGTCGTCAGCTCTTTTAGGCGCAGATTCAAATCGTGGTGCAGTCGGGCATTGGAGAGCGCCAAGCCGACCTGGCTGGCAAAGACGGTGAAGAGTCGCAAATCCTCAGCGCTGTAGGGCGGTGAAGGGTGCAGCCGACGTATCGTCAGCACGCCAAAGCTGCGTCCATCGCCATCCTTTAGCGGCACGCAGATAGACCCGCTTATGTCGGGCCTTGCTTTGACCCCTTTTAATCTGGGGTCCAGCGCCGGATCAGTAATCATCATGGGTTCTCCCGAAGTCGCCACCTGTCCTGCTATGCCTTCTCCCAAGTTGACGCTGGTTTCCTCGACAATGTGCGCAGGCAAACCGTGCGTAGCGGCAATTCTGAGCCTTTCGCCCTCCATCAACATAAGGCTGCAGGCTTGTGAGTCCATCACTTGCGCGGCTCGCTCGGTGATGAGGCTGAGGAACGATTCTAGCCCGCTGCGCTCGATTGCAAGCGAGGTTTCGTAAAGCGTCGCCACCTCGACCAGGCGCTTTTCCGTCTCGATTCGCGCGCGCTCCAGCAGGGCCGTCATCGCCTCGTGCTTCAGAAGGAGCATTATGCATGTCTTCCAGGCGACCGAGACGGGATCGCCATACTGGGACGCAATGGCTATGACCGTATAGTTAGCGCACGGCCATCCATAGAGCGTTAGGCCGCCTGGAACGCCGATCTCGACCGGTTGGCCCTCGAGCGCCGCTTTGACCGCCGTCTCCTTTGGAAGCGGGGACTCGCTCCAATCGCCCTCCGACCCCATGATCATGGAGCCGCCCGCCGTGTAGATGCCCGTCCAAACGGCTCCCCATTCGTCCGCGACAGAGATCAATTGGCACAGGGCCTCGGTTCCCGGCCTGGAAGCTGCTCTCTCCAGAGCATCGCTGAGGGAGAAAGTGGAAGCCGCCGCCGCTTGCTTGGTCATGCTTTCCATTATTGGCAAGGCCGTGCCAACGATTCTACACTAACTAGTTGCCGCAGGTATAATCGAAAGCGAGGAGCCTATTGGAATGAACGCTCTCGCAACGGGTCTTTTGTCGTTTCTCGCCCTTAGTTCCCTCTTTGCCCAGCCCTTCCGATACACATTGAAGGAGGGGCAGGTTCGCTCTTACAAGGTTATGGTGTCGCTAGACGGCAATTTGCCGATGCCGGGCGGATTGGGCGGAGACGGCAACATGAAGGTCAGCTCCGAGATGTTCTTCAAGGTCAAGAAGACGCTCGAAAGCGGAGACTCCGAAACCGAGGCGGGCCTAACGCAAATCGATATTGAACTGAACGGCCAGCCGTTGACGCTCGCGCTCGACATGGTTAAGCAGTACATCCCCGACAACGAGGCGGTGGTCTCCAATCGAGGCGAGGTCAAGAAAGTCAAGGGCGGCGGACAGCTTCCGGTGCAGTTGCCCGGCTTTGACCCTCGGAACATGGTCTCGCTCTTTATGCCGACCATTCTGCCCGAAGGAGACTTGGAACCCGGGGCGGCCTGGGAGTTCAAGCACAAGTTTGGCGAGGGCGCGACCGAGTTCATAACGCCGATGAAGGCCAAGTTCGAGGCCTGGGAGACGATCGACGGCGTCCGACTGATGCGCATTGGGCACGAGTTCGAAGCCAAGACGTCTACGACGACGCTAAAGGGCACCATGACGGTCTGGCTGGACCCTGCTAAGGGACTGCTCCAGAAGTCTGACCTGAAAGGGACGTATGAGACAAAGGCCGATGCGGACGCGCAGCCGATGAAGGCTCGAACGTCTATCCTAGTAGAATTGTTGCCAGAACCGAAAAAACCATAGATTCCTAATCCAAAGGGGGCTTTACAATGAAAAGAGGCTATGCCGCAGCAATCGTCGGGCTGATCGCCGTATTGGGCACAAGTTTCGCCCAAGATACAAAGTACACCCTGCGCCGCGCCTTCAAGACCAATGAAATCCAGAAGGTCAAGATGAGCGTTGAAATGAGTGGCGAGATGAACATGGGCAATGCCGAACAAGGCATGCCGATCGAGTTCGATATCCAGTCCGTTCTGCGCAATAAGATCGCTGGCATTGATCCTGCCGGCGTGGCCACGATGATTACCAACGTCGAATCGTTCTCCATGTCTATGAACGGAATGGACATGGGGCCGGAGATGATGGGCCAGGACGATCCGACCAAGACCGTCATAACAACCTATCTGGACAACCGAATGAAGCCGCATCGAACCGAGTTGACGAACACGGGCGGCGGCATGTCTCCGATGATGGGGTCTCAGATGAACCCCGCTTCGATGATGCCGATGCTGCCCGAAGACCCGGTGGCAGTCGGCGAAAGTTGGGAAGGCGAGATGCCCAATCCGTTCGCAGCCCAGTTCCCTGGAGCGCCCGGTACGAGCCGCCCGGTCAAGACGACCAACACCCTTGTGGGCATCGGCGAACACGGCGGCAAACCCGTCTACCTCGTCAAGCAGGTTGTCAACAGCGAGATCAAGTTGGACGAGAACGCTCTGAAGTCAATGGCGCCCGAAGGCGCGCCCGACACGCCCTTTATGGGGAACATGGCGATGAAGATGAAGGGCGATATTCTGCATTATTTGGACAAGGCGACCGGTCGGATTGTGAAGAGCGAAGGCAAGACCGAAATCCACATGGACATTACTGGCGCGCCCAACGAAGAGGGCTCGACCCAGGCCGTTACCGCAATGTCGATGGCGATGACCGCCTCGCTCAAGATGACCGAAACCGAGTTCGCACTGCCGGCATCTGCGATCAAGGCTCCTACAAAACCTGCCGTCAAAGCGCCGACCAAGCCCGCTCCCAAAAAGCCAGCCGCCAAGCCCGCGCCCAAGAAGCCGGCAACGACGACCAAGAAAAAGTAAGAACTATCGATCCTTGCGTCGAGACAGCATCACGATCAGCACGGTCGCCAAGATGTTGAGCAAGATCACAAGGATCCATGACGCCGCGGCTGCCCGGCCTATCTGATTGAACGAAAAGCCGTACCGATAGGCCAGCATGGAGAGCGTTACGGTCGTATCGCCCGGGCCGCCGCCCGTCATGATGAGGGGCAGATCGAACATCTTCAGGGTGTCGATTGCGCGGAACAGCAGCACGAACATCAACGGAAAGCGCAGATAAGGCAGCACGATCTCTCGAAATCTCTGCCAGGCGCCCGCATTGTCCAATCGCGCCGCCTCTTCGATCTCGGGCGGTATTGAGGCCAAACCGGCGGTCGCCATCAAGACGACGAACGGCGTCCACTGCCAAATTTCTGCTGTCAGGATCGCATTCATTGCTAAGTCTGGATCGATGAACCAGGCCTTTTGCGTTACATGGCCGATCGGACCATGGGCATCGAAAAAGTACTTGAAGAAGAAACCGACTACCAGCGGCGACAGCATCATGGGTAAGAAGACGCAAAGCCGGATGATGCCAAACCCCGGTTTTTTTTGCCACAAGAAGAGCGCGATCGCCGTTCCTAACGCCAGTTCGACGATCAGGGCTTTTCCGGCGATTTCAAGGGTTACCCAAAGAGCGGAATAGAAACGAGGATCGGACAGTAGATCCTTGTATTGCTTGAAGCCGATCCATTGCCATTCCTGGCCCGTACGGTAGTCGGTCAGCGAGACGGCCAGCGAGAAGAACATTGGGAAGACAGAGAGCGCAAAGAGCCATAGCAGCGCGGGCAGGTAGAAAGAAAGCGCTAAACGTCGATCCCGCACCATGGTATGATTCTTTCTGCACGGGCGCCTCGGCTCCTGTCAATGCACACCGATGCCCACAGCGTTAGTAGCCGGCGGAGCAGGCTTCTTAGGCTCGCACCTGGTCGATAAACTGATCGACGAGGGCTGGCGCGTTCTAGCCATCGACAATCTGATCACGGGCGACTGGTCGAACTTGGACCATCAGCCAGATGTCGTGCGAATCGAGGCCGATGTTTCCCGGCCGCTCACTATCGACGAGGCGATCGACGGCGTCTTTCATCTCGCTTCTCCCGCCAGCCCGGTCGATTTTGCACGGATACCGTTCGAGATACTTCATGCCGGTTCTATCGCGACCGAGAGGCTGTTGGAGTTGGCGATTGCTAAGAACGCTCGCTTTTTATTCGCCTCCACCTCAGAAGTTTATGGCGACCCTCTGGTCCATCCTCAGAGCGAGACGTACTGGGGCAACGTCAACCCGATCGGCGTGCGCGCGGTGTACGACGAAGCAAAACGTTTTGGCGAGGCGACGACTATGGCCTTTGCGCGGTATAGGAGCGCCGATGTGCGAATCGTCCGTATCTTTAACACTTACGGCGAGCGGATGCGACTGGGCGACGGCCGCGTGGTGCCCAATTTCGTCGGCCAAGCGCTGAGAGGCGAGCCGCTCACGGTCTATGGCGACGGCTTGCAGACTCGAAGCTTCTGTTATGCGAAAGACCTCATCGATGGCATTTATCGACTGTTTCAAAGCGGCTGCGCCGAGCCGGTCAACATCGGTAATCCGACCGAGCACACCATCTTGGAGTTTGCCAAGGCCGTGCAGCGACTAACCGGCAGCCAATCGCCCATCGTGCATCGGGAGTTTGTAACGCCGGACGATCCCAAACAGCGGCGACCGGACATCGCGAAGGCTAAGTCGATTTTAGGGTGGGAGCCTGCAACCTCGTTAGACGATGGCCTAAAGCGCACGATAGAGGACTTTCAGAAGCGGATCAGCCGCGCGCAACCTTGAGCGCGGCTTGCACAATTCGCTCGACGCTCGGCGCAAAGGCGTCCTCCAGAGGCTCGCTCATGGGCACGGGCGTATCCAGTTCCGTAATCAGTTCTGGCTTAACGTCCAGATAATCAAATCCCGTGCGTCCGTTCTCAAAAGCGTGCTCCATTGTCTGCCGAGCAATCTCCATGGCTACGCCGCACATGGGGAAGCCCTCGCTGACGACGACCAGACGACCGGTCTTTCGGACAGAGTTCGCTATGCAGGCCGCATCGAGAGGTTTGAGAGAGCGCGGGTCGATCACCTCACAATCGATGCCTTGCTCGGCCAACTGCCGTGCAGCCGCCAGCGCAAAGTAGAGCTGCCGACTATAGGCGACCAGGGTAACGTCCTTGCCTTCCCGCTTGACATCGGCAACGCCGATGGGCAAGACATAGTCCTCGCTCGGCACCGGCCCCATCGCTCCGGAATAGAGAAGTTTATGCTCCAAGAAGACTACCGGGTTCTCTGAGCGGATGGCGGCTTTTAGAAGCCCCTTAGCATCGAACGGCGTGGCCGGCATCACGACGTAAAGACCGGGTATGTGCATCATCCATGCCTCCATCGTCCCGCTGTGGTGGGCGGCGATACAGCGCCCTACCCCGCCCTGCGACCGATAGACGACCGGCACGCTGGTCTTGCCGCCAAACATGAAACGATTGTACGCGGCGTTGTGCACAATCTGGTCGGAGGCAAGGGTAACGAAATCGACGTACTGAAACTCGACGACCGGTCTCATGCCTCTCATGGCCGCGCCGGCGCCTATGCCCGCGATAGCCAGTTCCGAGATCGGCGTGTCCATCGCTCGGCGGGCGCCAAACTCTTGAAAGAGTCCCTTTGTAGCCGCATAGGCGCCTCCGTACAGGCCAATGTCTTCGCCCATGACAAACACGCTCTCGTCCCGCGCCATCTCCTCTCGAAGCGCCTCGTTCAGCGCCTCGGTGTACAGTTTGATCGGATGAGGCGAATCGATCTGCTCTTTCTTGATCTTGGGCATCGGCGTCGGCGACAGGCGGGCAATGGCCTCTTCGATGGGCCGCACGCTCGCCTTTAGACGCGCCTCGTTCTGGATGAGCTTGGCCTGCTCTTCTTCCGGCGTCGGTGCGTAGACATAGCGTTCGATCTCGGCTACCGATGGAAACGGGCTGGCCTCGGCAAAGTCGAACGCGGCTTCGATCGCAGCTTGCGCCTGTGCTTCGACCGAGTTCATCTCCTCTTCGGAGGCCGTGTTGGCAAGCGCGCCTCTCAATCGCGCGATGCAATCCTTGCCCTTCCACTCGGCGACCTCTTCTTTGGTGCGATAGAACTGCTGGTCGCTCATGGAGTGGCCGAAGTATCGGTAGCAGAGGGCCTCTAACAGGATCGGTCCCGATCCGCTCCGTATCTCGTCGAGCGCCTGTTTGGTCGCCTCGCGCACCGCGAGCACGTCCATGCCGTCGATCCTGCGTCCGGGAATGCCATACGCCGCCGCGCGCTCGGCCACAGTTGGTACGGGGCTGCCGATAGGCGCTTCGGGAACCGAACGATCGAAGTAAGGCAAGCCCATCGCATAGAGGTTGTTTTCGCACAAAAAGAGCACGGGAAGGCGATGGATGGCGGCAAAATTGACCGATTCGTGAAAGGCGCCGTTGGCCACTGCGCCATCGCCAAAGAAGCAAAGCACGACAGCGCCAGAGCCGCGAAAGTCCTCGGCCAAAGCTGCGCCCACCGCGATGGGAATGTTGCCCCCCACAATACCCGTAGCCCCCAGGTTGCCTCGCTCCACGTCGGCGATGTGCATCGACCCGCCGCGCCCCTTGCAGTAGCCGGTCTCGCGGCCCAAAAGCTCGGCGGCCATGCGATTCCAGTGCTCCTGCCGCTCCTCATCGTTGGCCGACCACAGATTGCCGATCGCGCCGCAGTGTCCGTGTCCGCGGTGCGTGCTGGTGATGTAGTCTTTCTTGGTCAGCGCGCCGATCGCCCCCGTGGCGACCGCTTCTTGGCCGACATAGATGTGCGCGGCGCCCTTGATCTTGCCCCCGCGCACCAGTTCGTAGACCTTCTCGTCAAAGGCGCGGATTTCCCGCATGGTGCGGAGATCGTTGAGGAGCGAGGTCTTATCGAGCGCGATCTGTGTCTTCATTTCCATCCAAAAGGATACCCCTGCTATTCAGTTTGGGTCTTTTGGAGCGACGGGTTAGGTTTGTCCGGCATGTGGGCGTCGGGGCTTGTTTCTTACTCAGAATTGTGCTACATTTTTGCGAAAGGCCGCTCAGTAGCTAGCGCTCGGTCTGACAACATCCTCCACAGGACACGGTTCAGACGGTCGCGAAGGTTCTGCCGATCGAAGCGCCCTGTGGAGGGTTAAAAGTACCGCCGGCGTTCCCGTCTTTCGGCTCGCGGGGACGCTCGCCCTCCCGGTCGGTATGGAAGTCGGGCCAGGCAGGAGCCTGGCGTTCCGAAATGAACGGGAATCTTCGGAAATGTAGCACAAAACCGGATACGATTCTAACCCTGAACGCGGCGATCTGTTCAGGGGGCGCAAATCAGCGACATCTCGTTCGGGCCGCGCGGCGGCCGCTGTTGAAAGCGTGTTTTCCGCTTCCCGCCTCCGCGTAAACGGGTAGGAGACGGCCAGCGAGTTGGCTAAGGTCAAAGCGCCGGCTTACCGGCGCTTTCCGAGGCTGCCTCCAAGGCTATAATAATGTCAGTGAGCGCAATCGCCCAAGACATTGATCTGCCCGAATCGGTTACGGAGCTTGTGGAGAAGGTCCGCGCTTATCTGCCGTCCGAGCCGACCACCAAGATTATCGACGCCTATCACTACGCCGAGGAGATGCACAAGGGTCAAAAGCGAAGCTCTGGCGAGGCGTATATCACCCATCCTCTGGCCGTCGCGCACATTTTGGCCGATATCAACATGGACTTGGAGACCGTCATTGCGGGTCTGTTGCACGATGTGATCGAGGACACCCCGGCGACCTACGATCAGGTCAAGAAGCGATTTGGGAAGACCGTCGCCGACCGCGTGCAGGGCGTTAGCAAATTAGAGTGGCCGACGGAGCTTTTGGAGCGCGAGAACGAGGTGGCGCGGAAGCGGCAAGAGGTTACTAAGATCGCCGAGAACTTGCGAAAGATGCTTCTGGCCATTTCGGACGATCTGCGCGTGCTAGTGATTAAACTGGCGGACCGACTGCACAACATGCAAACTCTGGAGAGTCTGCGGCCCGACAAGCAGGCCCGCATCGCCACTGAGACGCTTCAGATTTACGCTCCCCTTGCGCACCGTTTGGGCATCTGGCAGATCAAGTGGCAATTGGACAATTTGGCGTTCAAATATCTGTTTCCAAACGAATACAAGGACCTCTCCGAAAAGGTCTCCCGCAGCCGCCAAGAGCGCGACCGCGAGGTCGATCGTCTGGTCGTTGCGCTAAAAGAGCGACTGGCCGAGCAAGGCATCAAGGCAGAGGTGCGCGGGCGGTCGAAACACCTGTGGAGCATCTTTCAGAAGATGCGGCGGGAGAACATCGAGTTCGAGCAGATTCACGACTTGATGGCCGTGCGCGTGATCGTGAACACAGAGGGCGAATGCTATCAGGCGCTGGGCATCGTTCACGATCTGTGGGTGCCCATTCAGGAGCTTTTTTACGATTACATCGGCAAGCCGAAGCCGAACGGCTACCGCTCGTTGCACACCAAGGTGATCGTGCCGACGGGGCAGACGATGGAGGTGCAAATACGAACGCAAGAGATGCACAGGGTTGCTGAGCACGGGCTGGCCGCGCACTGGCAATATAAAGAGGGCAAGGAGGACGCCGCTGCGGCCGCCAAGATGACCAAGCTGCGCGCTCAGCTTTCGGATTGGACGGACCCCAGGCACAGTTCGGAGTTCATGAACAGCCTCTTGGGCGATCTCTATCCCGATCAGGTTACGGTTTGGACGCCCAGAGGCGACGTGATCGAGCTGCCGGTGGGATCGACGCCGATCGACTACGCCTATCGCATTCACACCGACTTGGGAGCGCACTGCTTTGGCGCCAAGGCGAACGGGCGGATGGTGCCATTGAACTATCAACTGCGCAATGGCGACGTGATGGAGATTCTGACCCGCCCCAGCGCCGCGCCGAGCATGGATTGGTTAAAATGGGTGAAGACCTCGAGCGCTCGGTCCAAGATTCGCGCCTACTTCCGCCGGATTCGGCGAGAGGGCTCGGTGGACCGTGGGCGAGAGTTGGTGGAACGCGAGGCCGAACGTTCTGGCTTTGCGCGAAATCTCCTGCAGGAGCACATCGAAACGATCGCGACGGCTATGCACTTTAACACGGTTGAGGATCTGCTGGCCAGCGTGGGCGAGGGTTTAGCCAGCGCGACCAACGCCATCACCAAACTCAAGGCGCTGTTGCCGGCCAAGCACGAAGAGGCGGCAATCCCGACCGAAGTGAGCCGGCCCCGAACCGTGGTTTCGGAAGGCACGCACGACGTGCTCACGCGGCGGGCGCGCTGTTGCCTGCCCTTGCCGGGCGACGACATTTTGGGCTACATCACCCGAGGTCGCGGGATGGTGATGCACCGGTCGATGTGCCCTAACATCCGCGCCTATCAAGATCGAGAGCCGGAGCGCGTGATCGCGTTGGATTGGAACACGGGCGGCAAATCGATGTTTCCCGTTGGCATCCGCATCGACACGACGGATCGGATTGGGCTTTTGGGAGACGTTACAACGATCCTGGCCGAGATGCAGTGCAACATCCGAGCGGCCAAAATTCGCGCGCATCAGAATAACACGGCGACCATCGAGATCGAGATCGATGCGCGGGATTCGGATCATTTGGCACAGGCGTTTCAAAAGTTGCGCACCTTGGGCGATGTGCTCAACGTCTACCGACAAGAGCCGAAGCCGAAGAAGGCTTAGTAGCCGTCTGGGTGGGTCTGATGCCAGACCCAAGCATGGCGGACGATCTCCTCTAAGTCCGGATAGTCGGGTTGCCAACCCAACTCGCCGAGCGCTCTTTCTGAAGATGCCACCAAGGTTGCCGGGTCGCCAGGACGGCGGGGCGCCGGTTCCCAAGCAATGCGTCGATCCGTTACCTTCTCTGCGGCCTGGATGACCTGCAGAACGCTGTAGCCCTTACCGTTGCCCAGATTGTAGGCAGAGGTTTGAGCGCCGCTTCTCAGTCGTTGCAGGGCCTGATAGTGGGCCTGCGCCAGATCCCAGATGTGCACATAGTCGCGCACGCAGGAGCCGTCCGGCGTCGGCCAATCGGCGCCGAAGACTTTCATGCCCGCCCGCTTGCCCAGCGCGACTTGCAAAACGATAGGGATTAGATGCTCTTCGGGATCGTGGTCCTCGCCCAATTCGCCTTCGGGGTCGGCGCCCGCCGCATTAAAGTAGCGCAGACTGACGGAGCGCAGGCCGTATGCCTGGTCGTACCAGCCTAACATCCGCTCCATGACGAGTTTGGTCTCGCCGTATGGGTTGGTGGGCGATTTGGGGCAAGATTCATCTATTGGAATGCTCTCCGGTTCGCCGTAGACGGCGGCGGAAGAGGAGAAGATCATCATCTTGACGCCGCGGCGCTGCATGGCTTCTAACAGGCGGCAGCATCCGACGACGTTGTTATCGTAGTAAAGATCAGGCAAGCGCATCGATTCGCCGACCGATGCATAGGCCGCAAAGTGCATGACGCACTCGATCGAGCGGTTTGAAAAGAGGCGATTAAGGTCGTCCGGATTGCGCAAGTCGCCTTGGACCAGTTCGGCGCCGCTCACGGCTTCAAGATGGCCTTTGGAGAGGTTGTCGAACACGACGACCGGTTCGCCCTTCTTTCTTAGATACTTCACCATGTGCGAGCCGATATAGCCCGCGCCGCCGACGACAGCGATCATATCTCCTCCTTGCGCCTGGCTTCTATTTTGGCCGCCTCGGAGTTGCGACCGCAGGCTCTTAAGGCGTTGGCCAGCGCAGTCCATGCTCTCGGTCCGGCGTTTGGCAGAGCGGCGGCTTTTTGCAGCAGCGTTACTGCTTGCTCTGGCTGACCGAGAGACAGCAGTCGCACTCCCAGGAGCGTTTGGGCTTGCCAGTCGCTGGCCGCTTGTTTGAGGCCTTCGACGGCGGACCAGTGGCCAGGCATATCGCTGCCAAGGTCTCCTCTTTGCGCCAATTTGTGCTGCTCGGCAGACCCTGCGGCCCATTGGGGCTGCAACGAGTAGAGCCATGCTAGTTGATGCCTTAGACGAGCGTTATGATGGGCAAGGACGGTGCAGAGTCGGGCCGCGTCTTCCAGCATTCCTGCATCGACGTAGCCGCCGACGGCCGATTCCATTGCGCTGGGATGGTCGAACAGCGGTTTGACGATCGATTCATCGTCGGAGTCCATGCCCAGAAACGTCTCGGCTCGGTGCATCGGGTCGAACGGCGCGAGCGCCCACGCTGCCGCCATCGCCTCTTCTCTGCCCTCTTGCGACCGCAATTGGCGCTGGGCTGCGGCGTAGACGATGTAAGCTCGCGCGGCGCCGCCGTTGTGGAGGAGCGCCTCGTGGGCGCGTTTTGCAACCATTGGCCAATCGCCCCTCTTGGCAGCAATCGCGGCCAAGTGAAGGTTGGCCCAAGATCGCGTTGCAAGGTGCAGTTCGGCCTCGGAGAGCGCTGCAGGCGAGGGCGGCGCGTAGTCTGCTTGGATCTCTGTCAAACGCTCGCCCGCTATCGGCGGATCGGGCGGCCGAAGGTCCATGAACGCCAGGCGGCTGCCTTCCATGTCGTACAGTTCGATCTCGCTGATCTCTTTGTCGGCTTCGATCGGTTGCTCGGGATGAAGGGAGAGTCGCTCCTGTCGGTCGTCCAGGATGAGCAAGGCGCTGGGCAGAAACCGCATGGGATGCAGGATTGTGCGCCCATCCAGTACTTGCGCCACAAGATAGGCATCGGCAATGCGGCGGCTGTCCGGCTTCAGCCCATCGACCAAGCAGATTGAAAACCCCGCTTCGTCGCAGCGATGCGGGTCGATGCGCCTGACCGTTGGGTTGACGAAGCGGCTGCCGTTCATTCCGGGCGCAGGCATCGAGACGACAACATTGTCCGGCGTCTGAAGTTCGAACCCGTACTCCAAGGGATAGGGATTGGGATTGTATGCGCAGAGACTCGCTTGCACGGAGAGCGATTGGGGTTCCAACGCCAGTTTCAAACGCCATAGCAGTCCAAGCTCGCTGTCGAAATCGCCGATCAGCAGGCCGTCCGGCATTGATTGGCATTGAGGCGGGCGTTTGGACATCCTGGGAAGCAGGCGGCATTTTAGGTTGGCGCCGTTGATAGACAACTGGACGCCCGAAGCGAGATCGATTCCTACCTGGAGAGAGTCGTTTTGAAGGGCGGCGCGCAGGCTCATGGGATTCTCTCCAGAGGATACCTGAGTATAATGGAGCGGATGGGCGGATGGGCGCGAGTAGCTACGGCGGCGGTCGGCATTCCGCTCATGTTGGGGGCGCTGTACTGGCAAGGCGGGCAGTTGTGGGGGATTCTGGTTTGCCTGGTCGCGATGTTGGCTGCGTTTGAACTCTATCGAGCCTATAAGCCTGTCGTTAGTCAAAGGCCGTTGCTGGCGGCAGGGCTGACGGCCGGGGCTTTCTATTCGATTATGGGCTTTGTTCTTGGCTGGAGCGAGGACCGGAGCCTGACCATCGGCCAAAGCCCGACGGCCGGTTTGGTGATTCTGGCACTGCTCATTTGGTCGGCCCGTTCGGGCTGGCTCCCGACCAAAGATAACCCAGCGGCCGATGCCTTCGGAACTCTGATTGCGGCCGGCATGGGCGGACTTTACTTAAGCCTGTTCGAGTATTTGCTCCAGTTGCGGGAATCGGGTGCGAACGCTGCAGTGGCCGTGTTAGCGACGATTTGGGCAGGAGACACTGCGGCGTATTACGTCGGAAGGGCCATTGGAAAGAGACCCTTGGCGCCCTCTGTCAGCCCGGGGAAGACGATAGAGGGCGCTCTTGCGAACTTCGTTGCCTGCAGCGTCGTCGGCTTGATCGGGACGCACCTGGCGGGATATACGCTCCTGCAGGGGCTCTATATCGGCGCCGGCGCGGGCATACTGGGTCAGGCGGGCGATCTGTTCAAGTCGTCGCTCAAACGATCGTTGGGTCTAAAGGATTTTGGCGCTTTGTTGCCCGGTCATGGCGGCGCGATCGATCGTTTCGACAGTCTGCTGTTTGTCGGTCCTTGGGCTTGCCTTGCTCTTGGGTAGAATCTCGGTAACAAGGAGTCTCTCCCTATGAAATCCCTTTTTGACTATAAATCCGCTTTCGAAACGCCGCCCCAGCTGACGGTTACCCTTACGATGCCGACCCATACGGGCGCGCACGACACGGGAAAGGACAAGCAGATTTGGCGGAATCTGATGCGCGAAGCCGAGCTGAACATGGCGCGCCAGGGCTTGCCGTCCGAGACGGTGGAGACCGTGCTTTCACCCGCTCGTCAGATTTTGGAAGATATCGAGTTTTGGGCTGGGCCGGAGCATGGAACGGTTGGCATATTCAAGGAAGATTCTCATTCGATCGTGCGCGCTCCCTACTCCCTGCCAGAGGCTTCGGTCGTTTCTTTAAGGCCGTATCTGATCGGACCGGCGCTGGCCGAGGCGGACAACGGTTCTTACTTTCTTTTGGCGGTCAGCCGCAATTTGGCGCGTCTTTTCAAGTGCGATCGCTACGACATAATCCCCATGACTGCGCCCGAGATGCCTGAGAACATGGAAGACGCGCTGGGCGGCGAGGAGTTAGAGAAGCAGTTTCAGGCGCGAGGCCATCCGAACCAGGGCACCTTTGGGCACGGGCACGACACCGATTCCGATGTGGAGAAGGACCGAACCTTGCGCTACTTTCGGGCCATCGACAAAGGCATTCGCCCAGTGTTAAACAGTTTGCCCCTTGTGTTAGCTGCGGTCGATTACTTCCATCCGATCTACTACAAGGCCAACAGTTATGCTCACTTGATGATGCGCGGCGTGGTGGGCAATCCGGACGAACTTCGGCCCGATCAGCTTCGAGACGAGGCTTGGAAGGTCGTCGGCGATTATTTTGCCGAGACAGCTCGGATGGATTTGGGGCATTTGCAGCAAAAGTTGGGCACAGGCTTGGCAACGACCGATCTGATGCAGATTCTTCCGGCGGTCGCCACTGGCCGGGTCGAGGCGCTGTTTGTGCCCCCTGGAGCGCGGGTCTGGGGCAAGACGGCCGACATGGAGTTTGAACTGTCGGACGACGGCGAGGATCTCTGGAACTGGGCCGCGCTGGGCACATTGGCCTACGGCGGCCGCATTCATGCCGGAGAGCCGGGCGCTCTACTCAGAGGCTAATCGGGCTCTAAAGTCGGCGACCGACATGGGGCCTAGATCGCCTTCCTCGTGCGAGCGCGCGCTGACGGTCGAGGCTTCGATGTCTTTGTCTCCGCAGATCAGCATGTAGGGAATCTTCAGTTGCTGGTTGGATCGAATCTTCTTGCCGAGAGTTTCTCGACGGTCGTCCACCTCGATGCGATAGTCGCCCAGCTGCTCGGCGATCTGCTCCGCATACTCCACATGCCGGTCGGCGATGGGCAGCACAACGATCTGAACGGGCGCCATCCAGAATGGGAACGCCCCAGCATAGTGCTCGGTCAGCAGGCCGATCATTCGTTCGAGCGATCCAAACGGCGCGCGATGAATCATGATGGGCCTATGAGGCTTCCCGTCTTCGCCGGTGTACTCTAATTCAAACCTCTCCGGCAGGTTGTAATCGACCTGTACGGTTCCCATTTGCCATTCCCGTCCCAGCGCATCTTTGATGATGAGATCGAGCTTTGGGCCATAGAAAGCGGCATCGCCCTCAGAGAGCTCGTAATCCAGTTGGAGGTCTTTACAGGCTGCTTCGATGGCGGCCTGCGCCAGTTCCCAGTTCTCATCCGAGCCGACGTACTTGTCGCTGGACCGATCGCGCAGTCCCACTCGGACGCGATACTCCTCCAGTCCAAGTTTCTTGAGGACGACCAGCATGAGGTCGACGACGCCTTTGAACTCATCTTGGAGCTGATCGGGAGAAACGAACAGGTGGCTGTCGTCTTGGGTAAAGCCGCGCACTCTGAGCATTCCGGCCAGTTCTCCGCTCTGCTCGTAGCGATAGACGGTGCCAAATTCGGCCAGGCGTATGGGCAGATCGCGATAGCTTCGCGGCTCGTGCTGATAGATTTCGATATGAAACGGGCAGTTCATCGGCTTGAGGATAAAGGTTTCTTTCTCTTCATCTTCCATGAAGGGGAACATCTTTTCGCGAAAGGTGTAGACGTGCCCCGATTTTTCGAACAGTCGGGACGAGCCGATGTGCGGGGTCACGACGCCTTGGTAGCCGCGCTGTTTCTGTTCGTTTAACAGGAAGTCGTGCAAAACTTGACGCAGCGCCGCGCCTTTTGGCAGCCACAGTGGGAGCCCCTGACCCACTCGTTGAGAGAAGAAAAAGAGCCCCAGTTCGCGCCCCAATCGCCGATGGTCGCGCTTCTTGGCCTCTTCCAATCGATAGAGGTACTGCTCTAACTCTTCGGCGCTCTCCCAAGCGGTGCCGTACAGACGGGTGAGCATCTTGTTTCGTTCGTCGCCGCGCCAATAGGCGCCGGCCACGTTGAGCAGTTTGAAGTGTTTAAGTTCCCCGGTCGAGCGGACATGGGGGCCGCGACAAAGATCGGCAAAATCGCCTTGTTGATAGAAACTAATCGCCTCGTTTTCGGGTATGTCGTCTAGGAGTTCGATTTTGTACGGCGCTTGCCCCATTTTCTCGATGAGCGCTTTGGCTTCGTCGCGAGAGAGTTCGAATCGCTCGATCGGCAAGTCCTGCTTGGCGAATTCGGCCATTTTGGCCTCGATTTGCGCCAGGTCTTCCTCCCCGATCGGTTTTGGCAGGTCGAAGTCGTAGTAGAAGCCGTTTTCGATGGGCGGTCCGATCCCCAACTTGGCTCCGGGACGCAGCGCCAGGACGGCCTGCGCCATCAGATGCGCGCAGGAGTGGCGCAGTTTGTAAAGCGGGGTTTCGGGGTAATCGGTCTTCATGTCGGTTCGATTTTTTGGTTCAGGATATTACCTTATAGCCGGGTATGCTCAGATTCATGAAAGAAAGCAAAAATCCCTCGGAGAGCCGGGTGGCGCTGACACAGATGATGCAGCCCGAACATGCCAACCCCCTCGGCAACGTGCACGGGGGATATGTCCTAAAAATGATCGACGAGGCAGCGGGGATTGCAGCCGCCCGCCATGCGAGAAAGCCCTGCGTTACGGCCGAGATCGACTCGGTCAGTTTTCGCGCGCCGGTGCATGTGGGCAACTTGGTCGAGGTTGAGGCCAAGGTAACGCGAAGCTGGACGACATCGATGGAGATTAGAGCCATTGTAACGGCAGAAGACCTGCTGACGGGAGTGCGCACAACGACCTCTGTCGCCTACTTGGTCTATGTCGGCATTGATTGGGACGGCAAGCCCACGCCCGTTCCAGAGCTGATCCCCGAATCGGACGATGAGCGCCAGATGTGGGAGATGGCCGGTCTGCGCCGCGACGAGCGATTGGCCCGTCGCGAGCGCGAGAACGGACGCTAAAGCTCGATGACCGTGATCGAGTAGCTGGGCACGGTAACGATGAGCGGCCAACCATTGAAGGGGATGCGCATCTCACGAATGTTGGCGTTATTCGCATCCTCTTCTCGACCATATCGATATGCCTTGAGCTGCGAGGTGATGATCGGTCGTTTATAGCCGTCGATGTTGATCTTGCCGGTGAGCGCCTGATCCCGCGATTTGTTGATGATCATGAGTTTGAGCCTGCCCGTGTCGGCAGACTTGACGGCGTGAACCACAAAGAGGCTGTAGTTGCTATCGGCGCGCACTAGGGTGTCGCCCGGCTTGGCAAACCGGTTGATCATCTTGAACCCAAAGTAGGCAGGGTAGGGCGTGTTGAGAGGCGCTCCGACGTTGTGCTCGCGGCCTTGCGACAGCAATCCAAAGTCGCCATAGCTTCGCCATCCATATAGCGTTACGCTGTTGTTGTGAAACGGCCATGCGCCGTTATGAACGTTCCACCACATGAAGGAATCAACGCCGATCAGACAGGCGTTCGCCCAAGAGTCGGCGGCATACAAAGCATTGACCAAACTCAACGACTGCTTGCCGACGCTGGCCCATGCGCAGTTATTCTCGGCGATGAAAAGGGGCACCGAGTCGCCTACCGGGCCCAGGTAGTCGCGCAAGAGGCTCCGGGCGCGGGAGTAGACGTCGTTCCAAAGGGACGTGGACTGCAACAGATGAGAATCGGCTTCGCGTCCGGGCGAGTTGGGATAGAACTTGATGTCGTAGAAGTCGGGCGTGATGCCCATCTCTCTCAGTCGCGTTAGCAGCACCGGGGTCCATCCGTTCCAGCTTAGGCCAGTCCTTGGATTTTGAACGGTAAAGCGCTGAGGAAAGTCGTTCTCTTTGATCGAACCGATGACGCCGATTTTGATGCGAGGATCGATGGCCTTTGCCAGTGCGATCGTGTCTCGAACAAACTGGGCATAGAGGGTCGCGTCCTGTCTAAACGAATGCGTGTCGTAAGACCATGTGCCGTACGACTCGTTGCCGACCGCCCAGTACATGACGTTGCCGTTCAGCTCGACGTTGGCGTGGCGGACCCAGTCTGCCGCTTCCTCGGGAGTGCCGCTGCCATAGTTGAAGCAGATGAGTTTCTGCGCTCCGAGTTGGTCGCAAACGTTGATAAAGGCTTGCGTATCGGTCCAGTAGACCTCGCCGTTTCGCTTGTTTCTGTTGTTCCTAAAGTCGTATTGGTCCGCGGTTGCTCCGCCTGGATAGCGCACAATCTTGAAGCCTGTTTGCTTGAGCCTGTTGACCGTATCGGGATAGGTTAGGAACGAATCCCAGGTCGCGCCGTTGACGCCAAAGAGGAGGTTGGTCAACTGTCGGCGATTCACATTGTAGTTGACGAGAGCGTTTACCTGCCCGGTGAATGCGGGCTTGACCACCTTAATATCGTCGATGTAGAGCGGCGGCTGGGTGATGCCGTCAGGTTCGATAAAGTAGAGCTGATTGAATCTTGCGACGTTCGCGAGCCCCAGGTGCGTCAACGGAATCACAACCCGTCGCCACTCCGTCGCGCTGATGGTTACGTAATCGGTCAGATTGACCATGGTTCGAAGCGTAAAGAAGTCGGCGCCCCGAATCTTGACGTGGTGCGTAGTCGCTCCGCCACCGTGGACCCAGAACTCGAGATGGGAGAATCCGTAGGTCGCATGGCCGCCATCGTTGTGGTGGAGTTTGGCCTGTCGGTTGGGCTCCAGGTGAATCATGTAGGAGGACCGATGAGACCGCCTGTACTCGATGGCTTGCTGGTCGACGTAGGTGTTGGATTGATCGTACCAACCGCCGCAGGGATAGTCTATGTAGATGTCGATGTCTTCGTTATCGTCCGCCCAAGCGGTGAGCATCGCCAAAAGCGCGCAGAGCGCAAAAATTGTTTTCATAATCTCCGTCCTTCCGCGCCGGTAGCGCGGTCTACAAACTCGTCCAGTCGAATCCGCGCGTCCCGAAGCGGCGTTCGGTAGGCCGCCCGTTGCAAGCTTTGCGCAAGGCCGAGATCGGCTTCGTTCAGCGCCCGAACGGCCAAAACCTCCCAGACGGCGGCATCGAACTTCTTACAGCCGGATATTCGCCGCCAAACTTTCTTGGTCGTTCGCGCTTCTTTGACCAGATTGGCAGTTTGCTCTTTCATGGATCTCTTCTTGCAATTCGATTGCAGCCCGGCGGCTCGTCCCACGAAACGCCGTCGAGCCCCCTCGGCCCGACGACTTTGCCCAGCCAGGCCGGTTTGACGAACGTCCTCACTCCGCCCTGGGCGCAACGGGTCGTCTCCTGCCATTCCCACCGGCCATCGACGCATTTCCACGCGTCGATGTACCATGCGCGAAAGTGCCAGGTGCTCATCTCCTCGTAGTCGATCTTGGAGCCGACCCGAAAATCGAAACCGATTTTGAGCAGCTCTCCTCGAATGCCGCTATTGACCGTCAGCGTCTTCTTCTTCCAAACGCCGTTGATCGGCGGCGGACCGTAGTCTCTCGATCGAACCTCTTTGGCCTCGCCGTTGCGACAGTTGCGGTCGGGCGGCGGGCCCCAGGCGCCGATCTTCTTGGCCTTCCTCGGCTGGTCAGTCGCCTGCCCTCCGACCCAACGGAGAGTTACCCCGACCTGGTCTTGCTCCAAAGGCGCCTCGAACGCGGGCTCGGCAGACGCATATCCCTCGGTCGTCGTAGAAACGAGCAGAACGGCCTCTCGGCCGCTTTCCGCCGTCCCGACCGCATACGACAGGGGGACATCCCCTGAAACCGCAGAGACGCGCAAATAGCCCGGTTCCTGAACTATCTGCACGCACGGGTCGTCGGTTCGCCATGTCAAGGGTTCGTCCGAAACGACGGCGAACTCGGCGGCTTGGCCGGGCTCTAAGATCAGCGCCGTCCAGGTCGTTTCGGGCTCTTGCGCTTTGGACGCTCGATGCGACAGGACGAGGCCTATCGCGGCTCCCAGCCCGACGACCAGGAGGGGCCGCGCCAGAAACTTCAATCTCTTGTTCATCTTTTTCTCCGTGCTACCTATCCGGGTAGCATCGTCTCTTAGCCGAGAAGGCGCCTATGGTCAAATTATACCGCGATTCGACCTTAAATGAACCTGGTAATCGCGTCGGTCGGGTATGTTAGTTAGCAGTTAGAACAGCGAAATCCAAGGAGGGGTTCCCCATGTTGCTTGCCGACCGATTGGCAGAATACTCTCGTTCTTTGGCCTACGATGCCCTGCCCGAAGAGGCGGTGCACGAAGCCAAGAGGCGATTCATCGATTCCATAGCGTGCGCATACGGCGCTTGGCGCAGCGAAACGGCTCAACTGGTTCGAAAAACGGCCTCAACCGTTCGTTCCAGTAATGGCGCGACGGTGATCGGCACCGATCATAAAGCATCGCCAGACTGGACGGCGTTTGCCAACGGCCTGATGATTCGGTATCTGGACTACAACGACACCTATCTATCCAAGGAGCCGGCGCATCCGAGCGACAACTGGGCCGCGATTTTGGCGATTGCCGAATCTGAAGGCTGCTCTGGTCGAGACGCCATTCTTGCGGCAGTTCTTTCTTATGAGATTCAGTGCCGGCTGTGCGATGCGGCGAGCCTGCGGTCTCGCGGCTGGGATCATGTGAACTACGGGCTGTTCTCTGCCGCTGCAGCCGCTGGACGCTTGATGAATCTCGATGCAAAATCGATTCGCCACGCGATGAGCATTGCGGGAGTGTCGGGGTTGGCCATGCGCCAAACGAGAGTGGGCGAACTTTCTGATTGGAAAGGCTGCGCGTTTGCCAACTCGTCGCGCCATGCCTGTATGGCCGCCATGCTGGTAAAGGAAGGCATGACCGGACCGAGCGAGATTTTTGAGGGCAAGATGGGCTTCATGAAGCAAGTGTCCGGGCCGTTCGAATTGGGCGCGCTGGGGGGCGAAGAGGGCCGCGGCTTTATGATCAACGACACCTATATCAAGTACTTCCCTGTCGAATATCACGCTCAGAGCGCGGTCTGGGCTGCATTGGAATTGCGCGATCAGGCGGGCGGGCCGGAGAATATCGCCAGCGTCAAGATTCGGACGTTCGAGGCGTCCTACTCGATCATCGGCAGCGAGCCGGAGAAGTGGCGGCCTCAAAGCCGAGAGACCGCGGACCATAGCCTGCCCTACATCACGGCGGCGGCGCTGTGGGACGGCAAGGTCGATCTGGCATCGTTCGATGAGGAAAAGTACACCCACGAGGCTCTGCTGGAATTCACCAGCCGCATCGTTGTGGAGCACGATACCAGCCTCGATCCGCGATACCCCGAAGGCATTCCGAACCACATCACGGTGATCACACGGGACGGCCGGTCGCATGAGAAGGAAGTAACCTTCCCGCGCGGACATAACAAGAACCCCATGACCGACCAAGAGGTGGAAGAGAAGTTCCGTCGTCTGGCCGATGGGCTGGTCTCGACCTCGCAACAAGACCGCATACTGGCGATCGGATGGGGATTGGACAACGTTGCCAATATGCGAGAAGCGATGGCGGAATTGAAGGCATAGTCTCGTGGCGTATGCGTTAGCCGCCTTTACTGCGGCTTTGATTGTTTGGCGGCTCCGTCTGCTTTCGGCGGGCGGGGCCGCTTCTGCTTTTGTCGTCGGGTTTGTTGCCGTTTATGCAGGCGGATGGGGCGCTGCGGCTCCCTTGCTGGCCTTCTTTGTCGGATCAGCCGCATTAGGTCGATTGAGAGGCCGAGAGCGAGAAACGAGGGGGACCGGACAAGTTTGGGCGAACGGTTTGGCGGCGACGCTGTGTGCGATGGGCTCTCTTCTTGGCGTTGGAGAGTGGGTTTGGGCCGGTTATGCAGCGGCCTGGGCGCAAGCAGCGGCGGACACCTGGGCGACCGAGGTCGGCATTGGTTGGGGCGGACGGCCACGAAGCATTTTGACGGGCAGAGCGCTCGAGGCTGGCGAATCGGGCGGCATCACGCTGCTTGGGACGGTCGCAGCTTTTGCGGGGGCTCTATTCGTAAGCGTCATTGGTTCTGTCGCCCTGGGGTTGCCGTGGATCGTGCCCGCAATCGCCGGATTTGCCGGGAGCTTGTTAGATAGCCTTCTAGGCGCGACGCTGCAAGTTAGGTTCCGGTGCGCTGTGTGCGGCAGGATTGTCGAGACGCCGCGACACTGTTCAAAAGCCTCTCAAAGAATCTCGGGCGCGGCTTTGCTCACGAACTCTGGGGTCAACGTGGCCAGCAACTTGGCCGCAACCCTGGCGGCTTGTCTGATCGCTTTCAGAAACTGACAAATTCCCCGCCACGAATCGCCTCCGCGCCTGTCTAAACGGGCAGATTATGAGGAGGCGCACCATGAAGCATCAACCTTGCGAGTCGATGATCGAGCTCTTGAGCCTTTACATCGACCAAATGACGAACCCCAACGAGACGGCTGAGGCAGAGGCCCACCTTGAGCAGTGCGAGGGCTGTCGAGAGACAGTCGCCGCCTGGCGCGGGTTTTCTGCAGCCATAGCGCAGACCGAAGAGGCATTGCCGCCGTCCGATCTGAGAGACCGCGTTTTGGCCGCTACGACCCGCAAACCTGTCCGTGCCTGGTTTTTGAGGCCGGCTTGGCTCGCGGCGCCCGCGCTGGCAGCGACGCTAGCGCTCTACGCCATCCTGACCAACCCGGGGCCAGTTCCAATCGATAAGGGTCCGGTCGTCTCGTCGGTAATGGAAGAGCGAACATTGCCCCTGGCCGAGACGCCGGTCGTGGTCGCTGATGCTCCGAACAGCGGCTTTACCGAAGACGCTGCTCCAAGGGCGTTCAATCGGACCGCCAATGCCAAACCGATTCCCAACACACCGATTGCGCGACGCAATGCGCCCATCGTCAGCGTGCCAACGGAAGAACCCATCGAGGTCTCTGAAGGGCCGCGGGAGCCAACGCTGGACGATCGGGTAATGGTCTCTTTCTTGGATGAAGCAGTCTATGAAGAACCCGAGGCGCCGCCCGTCAAATTGGCCAATCTGCTGCCGGAGCCGGAAACAACCCTGAAGGACGATCTGGCCGGACTGATGAAGGCGCAACTGGCAAAAGATCAAGACCGATTAGTCGACCTGAGACAGCGGAATGTGGCCAAACGAAGGATCGGCATTCCCATCGCGACCATTCGCTTCTAACACCGGAGATTGATGGAACGATAAAACCATGAGGCGCGTCCTCTGGATCGGGTTGCTCGGGCTGGCCGCTTCGAGCGTAGTTTCGCAGGCGCAAAACGCGTCGGCGATTTCGCTCTATGGCGACCAGGGAAAATCGACCGCCGTCGCATCGAACGAAGTCGGGGTTGCCTCCTCAGATCTACTCCCCGGCAACGGCACTCGAGCCGGCTACACGCTTCGATACGCACCGATCATCCCAGGTTCAGAAAGCGTCTACATCGACGGCCGTCGGCTAAAGCGCGACGCGGACTACTTCCTGGATCGCGATTCCGGCACGATCGCCTTCGCCGAACCGGTGCGGCGATCTTCCTCTGTAACGATCCACTATCGATACAGCAAGAACGGCCAAGCGACCAATGGCGCTAAGAACCTCTCGCTGATTGCGCTCTCGTTTGGCAACAGCGGAGGGATCAGCGCATTGATGGCCACCACTCCGACCGAGCAAGCGGCGGATGGATCGGTCTGGCAATCGCAAGCGTTTGGACTTGCCCAGAAACTGGGCATCGGTCAGGGCGCGCAGTGGGACGGCCTGTTCTTTATGGGTTCTCGCCGCCAGCTTCAGGCCTATGCCGCGCCGCACGAGGCGGACGCCAAGTCGCCGGTACAAACGGGCGGCAGCCAAGAGCGGTTCGTATCGCAGAAGTTTGCTTATGACCGAGGCGGTCTCAAACTCAGCGTCAACTATCAGGACATTGGGGCGGGCTTCTCGGCAGCGAAGATGTTGGGCGGACAGTCGGGACTTGACGCCGCTCAGGTCGGCCAGTGGGATAAAGAGAAGGGCATACGAAGATTTGGCCTCGGATTTGGCATGGACCTTGGACACGGCGCGTCGCTCAAGCAAGATTTCAGCCGAATCACCGACTCGAAGGGGTCGATCGAGACCCGCTCGCTCCAGTTCGACTCCAAGAGCCTTGGCTTCTATTGGAACGACCGGCGCGCAGACGCCAGCTTCGCCCGGTTTAACGATTTGGCCGAACAGCAGCGCGGCGATTGGGCCAGAGAGAAAGGCATCTCTCGGACGGGCATGGGCGGCCGGATTGGACTCGGCGCCGGAGAGCTGAAGTTCGATCAATCCGCGATCGAAGAGGGCGGCGCATCGATCTCCCGACAGAACCTAAGCCTTGGTTTGGGACAGCTCAAGTTCTCGGCCTTTAATCAAGAGATCGGCAAGGAATTCAAACGGTTCGACCATCTGGCCGAAGGCGAGAAGGGCCAATGGGCGCGAGAGAAGGGCCTTAAGCGAGAAGGCTGGAATCTTGGCTGGGGCGCAGAGGGCGGCAAGGCAAACTTCCTCTCGATCAACCAAAGCCGAATTGGCCAAGGCGAGGCCGGTTTCGAGCGTCAGAACTTTAGGATAGGCGGCAATGGCTGGACTGCTTCGCACATGCATCGCGAGGCCGACTCCGAGTTCAAGCGATTGAACGACTTGGCGCCTGGAGAATTGAACGAGCTGGCTCTCGAAGTCAAGAGCTTCTACGACCCCAAAGCCAACGCGATCAACGACCAAGAGCGACAGCAAGCGGCCAAAGAATTGGGGCTTAGCCGAGATATGCAACGGTTTGGCGCCTCCCTTGGGAAGAACGGCCGTGTAGAATGGTCGAGATCGGCGATCAAAGACGCGATGGGCGGCGACCTGCAGCAAGACCGCCTGAGCTATGCCTCGCCCAACTTTGCTTTCAACTACCTGACGCGATCCATCGATCAGGAGTTCAAGCGCATGGGCGATTTGGCTCCTATCGAGCGGGCGCTGTTCCACAACGAGCGCGGAATAGGCCGAACGCAATGGGACGGCACGATCCAGTTAGGCAACGCAAGCCTCTATGCCGCTCAGACCGATGCAGACGCGGCAAAGGGCGGGTTCCATCGCGAGAGCTACAAGATCGCGCTGCCCAAGTTCGAGGCGGCGTTCAATCGTCGAAGCGTCGATGCCGAGTTCGCTCGCAGCGGAGACCTGGCAGAACAAGAAGGGGAAAGGAAACTGCTGGGCGCTCTCCGCGGCTCCAATCAGCAAGATTTGACCATCAAGACCGCGCTCATCGCCGGCATCGGCGCAGAGCTGTTCCACTATGGCGCTTCGAACGCGGAGCAAAAGACCCGCACGAACCGTTTGCGCGGCGGTTTGACATGGAATCCCGACAAGTTGACGCAACTGAGCTTTAACGGCGATCGGTTTGACGAGAACGACCCTGAGAGGCCCCTGCTGTTCGACCATTACGCCAAGAGCGCGATGGAGAGGAACTTGGGCTTTGGTCAGTTGACCGCTTTCACTGAATCGCGCGAGACGGGCGGCGCGATTGGCCGACCGGTCGAAAAGAAGACCGACTACTACAAGTTCGTCAGCCAAAACTGGCGTAGTCTTAATCTAACAGTCGAAAGCCGGGACACGAAAGCGGAAGGCGACGTGAGCGAGGATTATGACTACCTCAACGCTCAGTACCAAATCAACAAGAGCGCTAAGGTTACAATGGCTGAGGCGCGAGCCATGCGCGAGGGCGCCCCTGACGAAATCGTGCGCGAGAGCAAGATCGAATGGACCTTGAAGCCTGGCAGCACGGTTAGTTTCTCCGAAACTCGTCGATTGGTCGAAGGTCAGAAAGGACACCGTGCGCTGTCTGCAAGCCTTACTCAGACAGCGTTTGCAGGTCTTGCGTTTAGCGGAACTTACATCGAGCAGCGAGTCGATAATCAGAGCGTGAAGTCCCAGTCCGACTTTGGTCTGAAGACGGTCAAACCGATCGACTTTCTATTCTTGAACAATGCGGAGTTCAGCTTCACGTTCAATTCTCTGGCCGACAAGGGCGCTTGGCACAAGGAGCAAAAGGGCTTCCAGTTCAAGGCCAATTGGGGAACGAGCCTGTTAGAAGCCAACTATGCGGGCGTCTTCGTTCCCGGAAAGGGTCGGGCGGCCGATCGCACCTTCAAGTTCGCCTCGAACGGCGATCCGAAACTGCCGTATCACTTGTCGGCATCCTATAAGATTCGAACCATGCCGGACGGCGCGCAGCATCAGATTCGCAATTACCATCTGGACTACAAGTTGAACGACCGGTTGACCCTGGTTCACGATTTTGTGAGCTACCCTGAACAGGCGAGGGGCGATGTCGTGCTCGGCTCCATCGTTCAGGCGACCGGATTTTCGAACTGGACGCTTCAATCAACCATCAGCAGTCGGTTGGGCTTAAAGGGCGAGTATCGGACGGAATGGCACGACCAACAGCGTAAGAAGACGCGCAAGGGCGGCCTCTCTTTGGTCGGCAAGGCGTTCGACCAAGCCAACTTTGAGTTTGGATATCGATTGGAATCGGAATCGATCGGCGCCGACAAGCGCACGGCGCACACCTTCCGCGTCGCCTTCGACCATAAGCTGAGCGCGGACAAGTTCATCGTTTTGGGATTGGAGAGCGCCTTTTACGAGCATCGCAAGGACGGTTCGGCGCGGCAAAACCTGCGCGGCTCGTTAGAGTTCAAGACGCTCTTTTAGCGCCGAAGCAGGTTCTTGAGAACGAAGTAGAGATTGGCAGGGCGTTCGGCCAGGCGGCGGACGAAGTAGGGATACCATTGGTCGCCATACGGCACATAGATCAGCGTGCGATAGCCTTCCGATACTAGTTTAGTCTGCGTCTCTCGGCTGATGCCGTACAGCATTTGGAACTCGATGCTCCTCTTGTCGCGCTTCAACGCCTCTAATTGAGCTTTGGCCGAGGCGATCAGCTTGGGGTCGTGGGTGGCGAGCGCGGGCAAATTGCCTTGTTCGATCAGGCGGTGCATCAAGGCAACGTAGTTCTCGTCTACCTCTGACTTTCGCCGATAGGCGACTGTCGCCGGCTCGAGATAGGCGCCTTTGACCAAGCGAATGCGCGCGCCGAGCCCGAGCAGCCGGTCCAGATCTTCGGAAGTTCGGTAGAGATAAGTTTGAAGCACCGTGCCGACCTGTCTGCTCTGCGCATAGGCGGACTCAAAGAGGTCTAACGTCCGGTCGGTGTAGTCGCTGCTTTCCATATCGATCCAGACAAAGATGTTTCTCTCGGTCGCAGCCTCGATTAAACCTAAGAGTTGATCTTGGCAGAGAGCTTGATCGACATCGAGGCCGAGCTGGGTCAGCTTGATGCTGATGGTTGAGTCGATGCCTGCGCGACCGATCTCGTCGACTAAGTGGATGTAGTCTTCCAGCGCCCGACGGGCTTCTGCCGCATCGCGCACGTTCTCGCCCAGATGATCAAGAGAGACCTCAAAGCCGTTGGCCTCAAGATCCTGCGCGACAGCGATGGCTTCGGAAACGTCCTCGCCCGCAATGAAGCGGCGAATAAGGCTTTGCGTCAGGCGGCTGCGCGAAAACCAGTTGCGAATTCGGGGGCGGTCTGCCAATCGGAGGATGATCGTTCGACTGAGCATTCCGCTTTGAGCGCTTGCCTACTTGCCTTTCTCGGTCTTGACCGGCACCTTCTCCCACCATCGATCTATGACTTCCTTCTTGGGGTCGGCCTCGATCTCAACTTGCTTGCTGCCCGTTCCTAGTTGAGCCTTTTTGGGGTCGGGCTCCGGCAGTCCGGTGGTTGATTTGGCTTCTGGGTTCTTTTCGCCGTGGGGATGCTCGCCAGGACCGTGGTTGTGGCCTTCGTGGCCCGGTTCGGGCTTTGCGACGTTTTCTTGTTTAATGGCGGCCTGTGTCTTGGTTTTAACCTCGTCGACCGAATAGGGCTTGACCGGCTGATTGACGACCGGCTCCTCGCCTGCCGACTCCATCGGGTCTTTGGGATCGAGATTGCGGCCCGAAAGGTTGGCGGCAAAGATCACAAGGATCAAGATAAGCGCAATAAGAGCGACCGAAATTCCGCGCTGTGGCATGAGTGCATACCTCCGTTTAGAGTATACCGCCGTTTAGACGCTTTGGGTTCCCGCCTAAGTTCAAACCCTACTCGGTCTGGGTCTTCAGCGCGCGGAAGCCGACCAGTTCTTGCTTCTTCTCGTCCCACAGGTGCAGGAAAAGAGATTTGAAGCTCTTCCAGATGCTTATCGGCTCAATGTTCTGCAGCTCCGGCACCTCGTCGAACACCTGTTGAAGGGTGTAGTTGGGGATTCTCGGTCTAAGGTGATGGATGTGATGCAAGCCGATGTTGCCCGTAAACCACTGAAGCCACCCAGGCAACTTGTAGTACGAGCTTCCTTCGAGAGCGGCTTTGATCGGGTCCCATTCGTCGTGGCGCTGCCAATAGACATCTTCGTATTGATGCTGGATGTAGAAGAGCCAGACGCCGAGCGTGCCGGAAATCATCATGATGGGGACCTGGATCATCAGATAGGTTTTGAGGCCGATCGTGTAATGCATCGTCACCCATAGGGCGACGAGAGCAACGTTTGTGATGTAGACGCTGCGCCGCTCGCGAGGCTGGGCGTTTTTGGAAGCAAATCGCTGCAAAATCATGAACATCACCAGGGGACCGATGATGAACATGACAAAGGGATTGCGGTAGACGCGAAAAGCGACCTTGGTGTACCAAGGGGCGCTCTTGTATTCGTCGATGGTCAGCGTCCAGATGTCGCCGTGGCCGCGCTCGTCCAGATTGCCGACCGATGCATGGTGCTCGGCGTGGCTGAGTCGCCACTCTTCATAAGGCGTGTAGGTGATGATGCCTGTCAGATATCCCAGGAACGTATTCCACTTCTTTGACGGCAGAAACGAGCCGTGGCCGCAGTCGTGAAAGAAGATGAAAATCCGAACCAGCAGGCCGGACGCCAGCACGAGGGGCGGCAACAACAGCCAATAAGAGTAGCCTTGATTGATCATCCATATCATGAGCGCCCAGAGACCAAAGAAAGGGAGCATGGTATCGAGCAACTGGCCTACGGCTTTCTTTACATCGGGCTTCTCATACTTCGATAACGAACGGTACCAATCGGCGCGCACAACGCTTGCCTTATCGAAACTCACTGGCGCTTCCATGTGCCTCCTACAACTCTAAGTCAAGTCAATTTTTTGGCGAGTCGCCAAGTGGCTTATTATGACACGGAGTAAGGGCTTTCCGCAACATAGCCAGGAGTTCGCCCAGCGACGGCGAATTTGGCGCAAATCCCAAACTCACGGAGAAACGAATGTACGTTGGCATATTGACGGCTCCTTTCGGCGATGCGCCTTTGGAGCATGTCTTCAAGTTCGCATCGCAAAACGGCTTTGGCGGGATCGAACTGGCCTGCGGCTATGGGCACCCTCACTTTGATCTGCGCCAGCCAAACACCGACCTGCTGAAGTCGATGATTGACAGCTACGGCGTGCCGCTTTCGGCCATCGCTTGTTACTGCAACAATACCGATGCCGATCCGACGCGCCGAGCCGAGAACAATGCGGCGATCAAGATCGCTATAGATGCAGCGGCAACGCTCGGGGTTGAGATCGTGTGCACCTTGGCCGGGTTGCCGCCTGCAGGCAAAAGCCGGACGCAGACGATCGAAGAGGATTGCCTCCAGGTGTTTCCGCCGTTGCTCGACTATGCCGGCGGCAAAGGCGTCAAGATCGCGCTGGAGAATTGGTTTGCCACCAATATCATGGCGCTCGACCATTGGCAGAGGCTCTTCGAGGTTGTGCCTCACGAGAACTTTGGCCTCAACTACGACCCTTCGCACCTGCTCTGGCAAGGCATCGACTACGTTACCGCCGTCAGCCTTTTCGCCCCGCGCATCTTTCACACGCACGCCAAGGACACCGAGATCGTGGACGAGCGGCTGAGGTTTGTGGGCAATCACGGCTCGGGATGGTGGCGATATGTGATCCCCGGCTTTGGTCGCGTACAGTGGGGAGAGTACATAGCAGCCCTTCGCAAGATCGGTTACAACGGCACGCTCTCTATCGAGCATGAGGACGGCGCGGTCGGGCGCGAAGAGGGATTCCTGATCGGTCGCAACTACCTTAAGCAGTTCATCGCGTGAACTGGGAGCGGCTTCAGGCAGACACGGTCGCCTGCGATCGATGCGCTCGGCTTCGCGATCACTGCAGGCGCGTCGCCGAGGTCAAGCGGGCGTCCTATCGCGATCAGGAGTATTGGGCAAGACCGGTGCCGAACTTTGGCGACCCAGCCTCGCCTATCTTAATGGTGGGGCTGGCGCCCGGAGCGCACGGCTCGAACCGGACGGGCCGAATGTTCACAGGAGACGGCTCGGGGGATTTTCTCTATCGAGCGCTCCATGCCGTGGGGTTGTGCAATCGGCCTTGGGCAGTCGGCCTGGACGATGGCCTGAAACTGAACGGGATCGCGATCACCGCCGTCGCCCGCTGCGCCCCTCCCGGCAACAAGCCGAACGCCGAAGAATTGGCCAACTGCCGCCCCTATTTCGAGCGCACGGCAGACCTGATGCCGAATCTAAAACTGTTTTTTGCCCTTGGCAAGATCGCCTTTGATGAAACGGTACGGCTTGCTCGATTGAGAGGTTGGTTGGACGCAAAAGCGACGTTTGCGCACGACAGCGCGATCGAGTTGACCGACGGTCGATGGCTGCTCGGTTGCTATCATCCGAGCCAACAGAACACGTTTACCGGCAGGCTCACCCCTGAGATGATGGTACGGGTGCTGCTGAGAGCCATTCGCTTGGCAGGATGAAGCGGCCCCTTGGCGAACGCAACTGGCATGAAGATTCTCGCTGTCGCTTTGGCCCTGTTTGGGCATATTGCTTTCTCGCAGAACGCCGACATGCTCAGTCGGTTGGAGTTTCGCAGCATCGGACCGGCCAACATGGGCGGCCGCACGACAGACGTTGAGGGCGTCCCCGGCGATCCGGCAGTGATGTACGTCGGCACCGGCTCGGGCGGCGCCTGGAAGACGCTGAACGGCGGCAAGACTTGGCGCGCGCTGTTGGATCGCAAGGGCACGCTTTCGGTCGGCGACATGGCGCTGAACCCCAACAATCCCGAAGAGATTTGGCTGGGTTCGGGCGAGGCCAACGTGCGCAACAGCGTTTCGTTCGGCAACGGGGTCTACAAATCGACCGACGGCGGCGAGACTTGGACCCACCTTGGGCTAAAAGAGACGCGCCACATTGCGCGAATGCTCGTTCATCCGCGGGATTCCGATACGGTCTACGTTGCGGCGGTCGGCCACATCTATGGCCCGCATCCCGAGCGAGGCGTATTTGTTACCAAAGACGGCGGAAAGAGCTGGAACAAGACGCTCTACATTGACGATCAGCACGGTGCCAGCGATATCGACATCGATCCGCGCAACCCCAACATCGTCTACGCCGGAATGTGGAAGTTTGAGCGCAAGATGTGGACGCACACCAGCGGCAGCGAGAACGGCGGCCTGTTCAAATCGATCGACGGCGGGATGACCTGGAAGAAGGTTACCAACGGCCTGCCTAAGCTAGTGGGGCGGATTGCCGTAAAGGTTGCCCCCAGCAGCCCGAACATCGTCTATGTTGCCGCAGAGACGAACGAGGGCGTGCTGTTTCGGTCGGACGATCACGGCCAATCGTTTAGACGGGTCAGCGAGCAGCAAGAGATCATCTCGAGAGGCTTCTACTACACGGACATTCGAGTCGATCCGGTCAACCCGAATCGAGTCTATGCGCTGGCCGCTTCGATGTTTGTGTCGATCGATGGCGGGACGACTTTTCGGCGCATTTCTGGCTCGACGCACTCGGATTATCATGCGCTTTGGATCGACCCGAAAGACCCACGGCGCATCTGGCAGGGCCAGGACGGCGGCTTTGCCGTTTCGTACGACATGGGCGAGAACTGGGACCCGATCAACAACATCCCGCTCGGTCAGTTTTATCAGGTTTTCGCCGACAATGCCCTGCCCTTCTACAACGTCTCGGGCGGATTGCAGGACAATGGAAGCTGGAGAGGCCCTTCGCGCACCAAGGAAGGCGGCATCGTCAACGATCATTGGAAGATGGTCAGCTTCGGCGACGGCTACTTTACGCTCGCCCACCCAAAAGACCCGGAATGGATGATCTCCGAATCGCAGGGCGGCAACGTCGTTCGCACTCACATGGGCCGCGGTATACAGGAGAACATCAGCCCCCAGCCCAGGCGCAACGACGGCGGCCCGGTCAATCAGCTCAAGTATCGCTTTAACTGGAACACGCCCGTCGTGCCATCTCCGCACGACGACAACACGGTCTATGTGGGCGGCAACGTGGTCTTCCGCTCCAAGGACTTCGGCTCGACGTGGGAGATTATCAGCCCCGACCTGACTACCAACGATCCGGCAAAGCAGGGCGAGGCAGGCGGTCCTATTTGGCGCGAGAACACGACGGCCGAGTACCACTGCACGATCATCTCGCTGGCCGAATCGCCCATCAAGCGCGGCGTTATCTGGTCGGGATCGGACGATGGAAAGCTTTTTGTTACCATGGACGACGGTCGGAATTGGACGGAGTTGACGGTTCCCGGCGTGCCGGCGCATTCCCCCGTCTCGCACGTAGAGCCATCGCGCGCCGATGCCAACGTCTGCTACGTCGCCTTCGACCGCCACATGTTCGACGACTATCGGCCCTATATCTTTAAGACGACCGACGGCGGACGAACCTGGCGGAGCATCAGCGGCGATCTGCCCGAGATGGCCGAAGTCTGGGTCGTCAAAGAAGACCCGCGGAACACGAATCTGCTCTACGCGGGCACCGAAATCGGACTGTACGCCTCTTGGGAGACCGGCAAATGGTTCTTCCTGGGGCTGGGCAATCTTCCGGACGTATCGGTGCACGACATTGCGATCCATCCGCGAGAGAACGACCTGATTGTTGGCACGCACGGTCGCAGTATCTGGGTCTTTGACGAGGCGACGCCCATCCAAGACCTGTCCAAGGCGGTCGCTGCGGGCGATTCCTATCTGTTCGAGGTCAAGCGAGCGATGCGGCACACCTCTCGCTTTGCTCGATTCGGAGGCGGGGATCGAGCGTATGTTGCGAACGTGCCGCCCTATGGAGCCCCGATCAGCTACTACCTGAAATCGAAGCCCGCGGGCCGGATGCAATTGGAGATACTGAACGACAAGGGCGAGGTTGTGCGGGAGATCAACAACGCTCCCACCGAGGCGGGCGTCAACAGAGTCTATTGGGACCTTCGCGTTACGCCGCCGCGCACTCGGCGCACGCCTCCGCCCCAACCTACAGGCGGTCGGGGGCGAGGCTTCTCGCCCGGCATTAACGCTCTGCCCGGCAAGTATACGGCGAGACTAACCATCGGCGATAAAAAGCTGGAAACACCCATCGAAGTTACCCTAGAGCCCGCATTGGAACCGGTCCGGCAGAACATCGTTCGCGGCCATGCCTTAGCCGTGGAAGGCACCGAAATGAACGCCGCGCTGAGAGAGGCGATCAATGCGCTGACCTCCGTCGAGGAGCAGCTGAGACATGTGCAGGGCGTGGTTCGGGCGAGGCTCGAAGGCGCAGCCCGTACAGAGTCAGAAAAGGCCGTGGAAGACGCCCTGAAACATGCGGGCGACCTCAAAGCGATTGCCGATGCGCCTGCCTCTAGCCCCCAATGGGCGAGCGGACCAAGGATGCGAAGCCGCCTACAGTCCGCATCGGGAGCGATGGACGGACCAACGGGCCCAACCAAAGCCCAGATCGAGTTCTTTGAGGAGATGAAGGCCGAATATCGCGACTTTATGACCAAGGCGAACAGTTTCCTGACCCGCGAGATCGAAGGCGTCAACCAAGTACTGAAAAAACACAACGCGCCGATAATCCTTAGCGGCGGGGCGATCAATCCGTAGCCGGGCCGCGCTTTACTGGTAGATTTGGCGGATAACTAATCCCGCCAGAAGCGCCTAAGATTTACCTGGACGCAGTTTGCCAGGAGGGCGCGGTCTATGTTCGTTATCATTGGTACGGTCGTGATGTTTGGCGCCATTCTTGGCGGCTACATCATGCACGGCGGTCAGATCGGCGCGCTGATTCAGATCTCGGAAATCATCATTCTGAACGGCGCGGCGCTCGGCGCCATGCTCATTGGCAGCGGCATGTCGGGCCTTATGACCGTCTTCAAAGCGGTGCTCGGCACGCTTAAACCCAGTCCCTACACCAAGCCTGCCTTTCTCGATTCGCTCAAGATGCTCTATGCGCTCTTCACTTTGGCGCGAAAGGAGGGGCTGTTGGCGCTGGAACAGCATGTCGAACGACCGGAAGAAAGCGCCATCTTTAGCCAGAACCCGACCTTCTTGGCCAACCACCATGCCACTCACTTCTTTTGCGATACGATGAAGGTCGTTTTGACCGGCTCCGTGGGCGCGTACGAGCTGAGCGACCTGACCGAGACCGACTTGGAATCTCACCACCACGAGGCGATGAAACCGGTCGATATTCTCTCCAAGGTCGGCGATGCGATGCCTGCGTTCGGAATCGTTGCGGCGGTTCTGGGCGTCGTTATCACCATGGGCGCCATCGATGGATCGCCGGCCGAGATCGGGCACAAGGTCGCCGCCGCGCTAGTCGGCACGCTGTTGGGAATCTTGATGGCCTACGGCGTGTTTCAGCCGCTGGCGCAAGCGGTCGAGGCGATCGTAAAGGCCGAGGAGCAGTATCTGCAGTGCATTCGCCATGCCCTCATTTCATTCGCTCGGGGCGATGCGCCTATGACGTGCGTCGAGTTTGCCCGGCGCTCGATCGAACCGACTTACCGGCCCACCTTCGAAGAGTTGGAAGAGGCGGCGAAGGGCGCCGTCTCGGCCGCGGCCAACCAGGCGCAGGCGGCATAAGGCATGGCTGACGAAATCCGCGTAATAAAGAAGAAAAAAGGCGGGCACGGACACCACGGCGGCGCATGGAAGGTGGCCTATGCCGACTTTGTAACGGCTATGATGGCCTTCTTCTTGGTCATGTGGCTGATCGGGCTGGATTCGGAAACGCGGCGAGCCATAGCGGGCTACTTTCGAGACCCAAGCGGCATCTTGGAAGTCCAGCCCCAGGGCAAAAGCCCCATTGAATTGGAGGGCTTTAAGCCGCCGACCACGGCAAAGGACAACGAGTCGCGCGAAAGCCCGCAAGGCAAGAAGCCAAAGACCAAGGAAGAGCAGCAAAAGAGCTTCGCTCAGATCAAGCAATCGCTGGAAAAGGCCTTTGCAGCCATGCGCGATCTGGCCGCTCTGAAAGATCATCTGACGGTCAAGATCGTGGACGAAGGCTTGCGGATCGAACTAGTCGAAGGCGCGGAGCCGCTCTTTTTCGAGCTAGGAAGCGCGCGCATGAAGCCTGCCGCGGTCAAGGCGTTCGGATTGATCGGCGCAGAGGTTTCGAAGCTGGACAATCCGATCGTGGTCGAAGGCCATACCGACAGCCGTCCCTATGCTCACGGACGAAGCTACACCAACTGGGAATTGTCGTCGGACCGTGCGAATGCCGCCCGCCGGGCTTTAGAAGACTCCGGCGTGCCGACCGACCAAGTATCGAGCGTTCGAGGCTATGCAGATGCACGCTTGAGAGTACCGAGCGATCCATACCACTTCTCAAACCGGCGCGTCAGTCTGCTGCTGCCCTATCTGTCGGACAAGAAGATATTGAGCGTTGAAGGCGGCGCGGTCGAAAGCGCGAACGAACCGCACGACAAGCGGTAGAATCGGAGCGCGATGCGTTTCGTAGACCTCTTTTGCGGCATTGGGGGCTTTCATCTGGCGGCGGTCGAGGCGTGTCGCTCCCTTGGGATTTCCAGCGAATGCGCGTTCGCCTGCGACATAGACCCAGACTGCAGGCGCGTTTACCGAGTGAACTTTGGCTTTGAACCCGTAGGCGACGTTACAACCATCGCTTCCTCGGAGATTCCTGATCACGATCTGTTGCTGGCCGGTTTTCCCTGCCAACCCTTTAGCATCGCGGGCGCGATGAAGGGATTCGAGGACACTCGCGGCACGCTCTTCTTTGAGATCGCGCGAATCTTGGACGCCAAACGACCGGCTGCCTTTGTGCTGGAGAACGTTAAAGCCCTGGCAGGCCACCGTAAAGGCGAGACTTTGCGAACGATCCTGGAAACGCTTCGAGGTTTGGGTTATCGGGCCGAATGGCGGGTAGTGAACGCGCTAGACTTTGGCCTCCCGCAAAAGCGAGAGCGAGTCTTCATTGTCGGGTTCAAGGACTCTCGCGCGAACTTTGAGTGGCCAACGGGCGGCGCACGAATGAGGCCCTTGTCAGCCCTATTGGAGCGTTCGGTGGCGGACAAGTTCTTCGCGTCGGAGGATATTCGACGCAAAAGAGCCATCGCGCATCGTCCGGGAGCAGAGCCGACCATCTGGCACGAGAACAAGAGCGGCCATGTGAGCAAGCACCCGTTCTCTTGCGCTTTGCGCGCGGGGGCGTCGCACAACTATCTTTTGGTGGACGGCGTGCGGCGGCTGACAGAGCGGGAGATGCTGAGATTGCAGGGCTTTCCGGAGGACTTTCAAATTGTCTGCACTTATAGCCAGACGCGGCGCCAAGCGGGGAATGCGGTGCCCGTACCGGTCGCTTCGGCGGTGATTCGGTCGGCGCTTAAGACGATTTTTTAGGGTCGAATCGTACTCAAAATTGTGCTACATTTTCTCAAAAGGCCGTTCGTTGGGGGAACGCCCTTCGGAACGCCACCCTTCCGGGTGGCCCTTCTTTGCGTCTTTTGCGAGAACCGATCCTTTCCACGTAAGTTGCGCAAAGCGGGCCCGGCGATAGCGGCGTTCCGATCATCGGCTCGCGGGGACGCTCGCCCGCCCGTTAATTTGGTCTGACGAAAGGGATTTTTTCAAAATGTAGCACAATTTTGAGTACGAATCGAACCCTGTGCAATCCTAAAAGGGGCCAGGCGGAAGCCTGGCGTTCCGAACGCCGTTACGGGAGGCCGACTACGCTTCAATCCGCCTCAGCCAGAGTTTGCCGTCCTCTACGATCGCGTCCGCCTCGCCCAAGCGCAGAAGCTCCAAGACCGCCATGAAAAACAGCACCACGTCCAGTCGTGTGAATGGCGGCTCTAAGACCGACTCGAACTCGACCGGCTCTTCCGATCGGTTCAGCACGGCCAGCAGTTCGATCATTCGCATCTTGATCGAGTAGCGCGGTCGTTCGGGGATGGCGAGCGGCTCCCTCGACGCGCGCTCCAAAAGTCGCCTTAAAGATTTGGCCAGTTCGTCGGCGGGCAACGCGCCGAAAGGCGGCGGCAGTTCGTAATCGTCATAGGCCGGATCGGCTCGGCGGAAGAAGACCAGCGACCGCGCGGCCTCCAGCGTCTTCAAGAGCCGACCCAACTCGCGATATTCGTCGGGCAGCGGTTCCGGCGGCTCTGGCTCTTCTTCCGGCTCGGGGGGAGGCGCCAACAGTCGTTCGGCTTTTCGTTCGACCAAATAGGCCAGCGCGGCCGCCGTATCCGCGCCTTCGTCCAAGTCTTGAACTTGGCGGAAGTAATCGATCAGCTCGGCGGCAAGGGGCGCAAGGGGCACGTCGATCAGGTCTAATTTGCGCCGTTGCACTAAGTACAGTAGCCAGCCTAGCGAGCCTTCTCCCTGCTCCAGATGAACGGGCATGTGGGGAGGCGCTTGCTCGGCCGTGCCCAGGTGGAACTTGCGCATTGAGCGGATTGTACCTAAATCGACTGTCGCAGCCGATCCACGTTGACCCCGGAGACCACGGCTTTCCAAAGGCAGACATCGCGCGAGCCTTGCTCGTCCACAGCGCCGAACACTGGATAGTTGGCGTCCTCCGTCCGCATCAGCGCGGCATCGAAGATGATCGGAGCGCCGGAGACCTCTACAACGTGGGAGGGCCAAGAGGCCGAGGGCAGCGAAACGTCGCGAATTGCAGCATAGGGCAGGAACTCTCTGGGTTGGTTGGCGCCCTCGAGGATCAAGCCGAAATCGAGAAACCGCGCCTCCCAATAGGGCGAATCGGGCGACGGACCAAGGCCATACACGAACCACAGCCTCTGGCCGTCCGGCGCATAGAGGCGCACATCGGGCGCGGCATAAAAGGCGGCGTATCGTCGGCACGACGGCTCGCACCAGCGGTAGAACTTCTGGCGCAAATGGCACAGTACCGATCGCCACGGGTGATGCCGCATACCCTTTATTATAAGCCGATCATGGCGAAGAACTCCTGCTCGGTCAGCACGGGCACGCCCAATTCTTGGGCTTTGAGAAGCTTGCTGCCCGCGCCCGGCCCGGCCACCAGATGGGTCGTGTTCTTGCTGACGCTGCCAGTCGTCTTGGCACCGTATCGTCTGGCCAGTTCCTCGGCCTCTTCTCTGTCCATGCGCTCCAACGTGCCTGTGAAGACGAAGGTCAAGCCTTCTAACTGGTTGCCTGCCGGTTCGGGCTTGCTTGAAATTCCCACAACACCATGCCGCATAAGCCTTTGGACGAACTCCTGGTTGCGATAGTCGGCAAAGTAGGCGGTGATCTCGCGCGCGGTCTCGGGGCCAACGCCGTCGATGGCGATCAACTCTTCTTCGCGCGCTTGCATCAGGCGATCCAAGGATCCGAAGGCCTGCGCCAATAGCCGCCCGCCCTGTTCGCCCACCATGGGGATGCCCAGCGCCATGATCAGCCTTTCCAACGGCGCGGTTTTCGACTCTTCTATGTTCGTTAGCAGGCGGTCGGCCAGTTTGTCGCCCATGCGATCCAAGGAGATTATTTGATCGCGCTTCTCGCTCAGCGCATACAGGTCGGCGGCGTCTCGGATCAGGCCTTCTTCGAACAGGCGTTTGATCCACTTGGCGCCAAAGCCCTCGATATTCATCGCGTTGCGGCCGACAAAGTGATGGATGCGCTCCACGGCTTGGGCCGGGCAGTCGCGATTGGGGCATTTGACCACCGCGTATTGCGGATCGCGCTGAACCGGCGTATCGCATACCGGGCAGTTGGGCGGGGTTCTGACGGGCTGTTCTTGTCCGGTGCGGGCGGAGAGGACGACCTCGACGACTTCTGGAATCACCTCGCCCGCGCGCTGGACGACCACCGTATCGCCGACTCGGATGTCCTTGCGGCGGATCTCGTCCTCGTTGTGCAGGGTCGCCCTAGAGACGACGACGCCGCGCACCTCGACCGGTTCCATCTCGGCCACAGGCGTCAAGGCGCCGGTTCGTCCCACTTGCCAGGTTACCTCTCGAATGCGCGTTGTAACTTGCTCGCTGGGATATTTGAAGGCTACCGCCCAACGAGGAGCGCGGTTGGTAAAGCCCAACTCGCGTTGTAGCCCACGGTTGTTGACTTTGATCACGACGCCGTCGGTCTCGTAATCCAGCTCGTGCCGCCGATCCTGCCAGGCGCGGCAATAGTCCAAAGCGCCCGAGATGTCGGTTACTATTTGGCTGTGCGGATTGACCGGGAAGCCCAGAGCCCGCGCATGCTCCAACATCGCCATGTGCGTGGCAAACTGGTCGCCTCCCGCGATCCCATAGGTCCAGAATCGCAACTGTCGCCGTGCAGTAATCCGGCTGTCCAGCTGGCGCAAGGAGCCTGCCGCACAGTTGCGCGGATTGGCGAAAGGCGGCTCGCCCGCCTCCTCTCGCTCTCGGTTGATGCGCCTGAACTCCGAACGGCTTAGATAGACCTCGCCCCGCACCTCCAGCATCGCGGCCTCATTGATGTGGAGCGGAATCTGTCGAATGGTCTTGATGTTGGGCGTTACGTCCTCGCCCTGCTCGCCGTCGCCCCTTGTCGCGCCGACCGCCAATGCGCCCTCTTGATAGGTGAGCGATATGGCCAGGCCGTCGATCTTCAGCTCGCACAGGTATTCGATCGGCTGCTCGGTCGGCATCGACAAGAAGCGGCGAACGCGCTGATCGAAGGCGACAAGCTCCTCCTCTCCAAAGGCGTTGTCCAGGCTGAGCATGGCCTCCCGATGCCGATGGGTGGCAAAAGCCTTTAGCGGCGGCGCGCCGATGCGCTGGGTGGGCGAATTGGGAGAGGCGAGATCGGGATGCTCGGCTTCGAGCTCGGCCAGTTCGCGAAACATCCGGTCGTACTCGGCGTCGGGGATTTCGGGCCGGTCGAGCACATGATATAGATAATTGTGCCGTTCGATCTCTTTGGAGAGTTCTTCGATGCGAATCTTGGCCGCCTCTCGATCCATCGGTGGATATTCAGGTTCGTGGGCGGGGCGGGGAATCCTGTCGTACCAATTGCGGTACCATTCAAGCTGGCTGGCAACTATGAAGAACTCTTCCGACAACGATAAAAGGCCGGACCCAACGCGACCTGCTAGCCTGCCACCGATCGCCGAGGCCATTTTGCAGGAACTCGCGCGCTTGATTGCTTCCGACAACATCGTTATCGGCGGCGGCATCGCGCTCAAACACTACGTCGATCATCGGCCAACACAGGACATCGACGCATGGTGGAAGTCCGCACGAGAGGAAAACGACTTGAACCTTGTTCGCGAAGCGATGAAGCGAACGGCAAAAGCGCACAACTTGTCGTTGCGCGAGAAGCGGTTCGGCGCTACCGATTCCATCGAACTCGTCGACGACAAGAGCCGCAAGGTCTTCAGCTTTCAGATCGCCGTTCGAGACAAGGCTCTCGACGAGCCTATAGACAGCGCCTGGCCCCCGCTTAAGATCGAGACTCTGAGAGACAACATTGGGTCTAAAATGAACGCCCTGGTGCAACGAGGCGCGCCAAGAGACTTTGTGGACATCTACGAATTGGTCGCCTCCGGACTAACGACCGCAACCGAGTGCTGGGAGTTGTGGGCCATGAAGAACGATGAAGCGAACATCGAAAGCGCTAAAGCTCTTGTCGCCGCGCACCTGCGTCGGTTGGAGGGCCGAAGGCCCCTCGATTCGATTCTTAACGACGCAGAACGATCCAAGGCAGGATTAGTAAGACGATGGTTCAGCGATGCGTTCTTGCGCATCGATCCGAACAGTTCGGGATGCCAGAATGCTTGACCAGTATATCGACGGATCGCTCTATCCAGACGTCGAGGATCCGTCCCAGGTTCCAACCCGTTTGGAAACGGACGAGGAGAAGGCAGACTATTTGGAGCGGGTCTGCGGGGCGTTCGATTTCGACATTCTGCCGGACAAGGAGACCTTTGAGATGCTAAGAGGCTGGAAAGACATCTTCGATCGGTTTCCGCTGCCTCACTCTCCGGCCTATCACGCCTTCAGGCTTATTTTTGGCTGGGATCCGGTCGAACAAACTCCGAACCCCTCTATTCGATTGACCTGGGAGATCCTCGACCGGCTGGAAGAGAGAGACTTCGACCCGTGTTTTTATCAGATGTAACTTTGCCTGGAACTTTTGCCCGACATTTGCCGTCTCATAGATCGGCGGATGCGGTTCCCTCACATCTCGTATAATACAGGAAGTCTCGCCATGAGCCAGTATGCTTGCGGTTCGGTCGTCTATCGATGCTCACGGGGGGGTAGAATCGTCCTCACCGCCTCGACCTTCGCAGTCTCCTTAGTCTTCGCTTGGACACAGTCCTGCAATCCGCCGACAGCTTCCGCGCGATTTGCATGGGACAAGACCGATGCGACGGCTTACAACGATCTTGCGGCCAAAGCAGCCGTGGACAGCCAACGGAACGTCTACATCGTTGGAACCGACGTAAAGGACGGCGAATCGGACATCGTCGTGACTAAGTACGACAAGGCCGGCACCCAGCAGTGGAGGGCGGCGTTCAACGGCAACTCCTCCAACCCCGGCGTGGACAAGGGGTACGGCATCGCGGTAGACGGTCTGGGCGCGGTCTATGTGTGCGGCGCGGCTACGCGCTCCAGCGGCATCGGCCTAGACTACGTCGTTGTCAAGTATCCGTACAACTATCAATCTGGAAACCCAGCATGGGTTCGATACTTCGACGGCGGACACGGAGACGACGAAGCGCGCGCGATCGCGCTGGACAGTCAGCAAAATGTGTATGTTACAGGCCGATCGCTGGCCTCTAACGACAAGTTTGATGTGATTACGCTCCGATTAAACGGAAACGATGGGGAATTCAGCAATACCTGGGCAGAGCTGAACGAGAATAATCCCGTAGGCACGCGCCGGTACAACAACAACGCCAGCGGCCACGACGAGGGACTCTCCATCACGGTAGACGCAGATGGAGATCCCATACTTACAGGCAGAGCTCAAATCTCCGTATCGCCAAGCAACTATGATGTACTGACCGTAAAGTATGTTGGAGATGGCGGATCAGTAGACTTTGCCGAGGTCTTCGATGCCAGTTCCAGCACGACTGATTCAGCCGGAGTATCGGTAACGACGGACCCCTCTAAGAACGTCTACGTGGCGGGCCGCTTTGCCGGCCAAAACTCGACCGGCGCCCTCATCAAGTATCTGCCCGACGGCACGCTCTGTTGGTACGACGACCCCTATATCGGTAAGTCCGAGTTGGAGCAAGTCGTCTACGACTCGAACGGATTTGTCGTTGCTGCAGGCTACTGTGTGCCTCAAGGCGAGGATAAGGAGGCCTACTTTGTCGCAAAGTACCATCGGAATTTTCGTGCAACGGGCGTTGACCCGGAGAACGAGCGCTCCATTGCCGATCCGCCGCAGCTGATCGCTCTTCCCATCTGGGAAAATGCATACGATGGCGGAGGCGATGGCGATGCAAAGGATTTTGCGCGCAGCCTTGCGGTCGATTCACACGGCTACATCTTTGTAACAGGCGAATCGGACGGCAATGAAGGGGAGGAGGATTTTTGGACCCTCAGTCTGCGCCCTAACGATGGCGCTATTTGCTGGCAAGCGCGCTACAAGGGCAACCTGACAGGCGACGACATTGAGAAGGGCGTTTGGATGGCCATGGACAGCGGCGGCAACCTCGCCATCGTCGGCACGGCCACCGGCGCCGAAACGGGCACAGACATTGCCGTGATCCGGTATTGCAGGCTTCCCGGCGACGTCAACTCCGACGGCGTTGTCGACGATACCGATCTGGCGATCGTGCTGGAATGCTTCGGCAACAGCGCCGATGCCTGTTCGACGCTCGATCTTGACCGTTCCGGAACAGTCGACGACCCGGATCTTGCCATTGTGCTGGAGAATTTTGGCAAGTATTGCGGTACAGACTGGTAGCGATCGACAAGTCCGGCGGGCGACACTGAGTCCGCCGGACATCTTGAGGAGTTACGAAAATGTCATTGCCCATTGTTCGAATGTGTCTCATCGCAGTAATGATCGGCTCTACTTTCAGTCTGGCGTTCTGCCAGAGAGCCACGATGGACTGGTGGCGACGATTTGACGGCCCCTTTCACGGTAGCGACATTCTGACAGACATGAAACTGCATCCGTCGGGCATCGTTTTGACTGGCCGATGGTCTGGCAATCCTGCTGGTTCCGATACGGGCACAATACTCTATCGGCCCAACGGTCAGATCGCCTGGATCGCTCACAAACCGCCGCTGAACTGTTGCCTCAATCATGCTATCGCGCTCGATGTGGACGACGCGGGCCGAGTCCTGGTCGCCGGGTATCAGGACAACGCAGACCGCGTCAGCGACCTGTTCATCGTGTCCTACGATGCCGAAGGCCGAGAGGAATGGCGGACCGTTTATGATTCGCCCTACGGCTTTCACGAGGTCGTCCACGACCTTGCGCTCGATTCTTCGGGCGCCGTCTATGTGGCGGGCGAAGCCTACTACGACATCGAGGGTCGCCGCGCCTGGCTGGTGGCCAAGTTCGACCGGCAGGGGCGGTTGCTTTGGGAGCAGATCCGTCTGCCGTCGCCGCCAGTTACTATTAGCTCGAACGCAATGCAGCTAGCTGTGGATAAGGTTCGGGACAGAGTCTACGTCTCCGGCTCTTTCACCAACGGATTTGACGACGAGTTTGTCGCACAAGGGCGCACGCTCTCCGTCGTCCGCATCGACCCGAGCAACGGTAGCATTATCTGGGAGAACCGCGATGCTGGGCCGACCGGTCGGGGCGGAAGCCCTTTCAGAATTGCAGTTGCGAAGGACGGCTCGCTTTATGGCTGGACGAGCATTTTCGTAATCTACAACAACGGATGGCAAAGAACTGGCGGTCTTGCCACACGCTGGACCGCCGAAGGAGATACCGTTTTCTACCGTCTTGACCAATCCGAAGATCCTCGACGACATTCAATAGGCTACCCAAACGCGACTCTATCAGAACAAGGTTCGTTAGTATTAGGAGGATTTCACAGAAACGATACGCTGGTTTCAAAAATTGATCAATCTGGCGTTTTTAGTTGGAGAAACATATACTACTTCAGCACGTCGGACAATTACTGTCAAAGCGTCGCTACCGACATCGCCGGCAACGCCTTCATTGCAATCAACGTCCACTCCGACGAAGAGATCGACGCCGGCGCCGCTCGACTTTATCCGGACGGACGTCTGGCCTGGTACCGCGTCTACCGCGGCGCCGCCCGCAACGTCGACAATGCGAATCAAGTCGTCATCGACGGCAAAGGCGGCGTCTACATCGGCGGCTCCACAGTGCACCAGTGGTCTAGCATCAGCGATTGGCTACTCATCCGATACTGTGATCCCATCGCAGACGCGGACGGCAACGGCCTAGTCGATATGCGCGACTTGGAGATCGTGCTCGAGACTTTCGGCACTGCGGACGCGCGGGCAGACCTGAACCAAGACGGCATCGTGGACGACCTCGACCTCTCATGGGCGCTCGCCTTCTTCGGATCGCATTGCGTTCCTGAAAACTGACGGATCGGCGCCAATCCGGGACTTTAGTCCCTTGTCTTTTGGGGCGCGACGACCGTAGATTATATTGAGGAACCCCGCCCCATTGAGCAAGACAACCAACGCCCGCGAACGATGCAACCTGGTCGCCGTGCAGATGGCCTGGCAACTAGAGGATTACGCCTCGCCGGAAGCCTTTTGCGCCCGCATCGACGCGCTGGGCGAACAGATCGCCAGAAGCGCGGCCCAAAAAGCGATCGTGGTCTTCCCCGAAGACGTCGGCCTTGGCCTTGCGTTCACCCAACACTTTGATCTGGTCAAATCAGCCTCCAGCGCGATGGAAGCAGGCTCGCGCATGATCGAAGCCGAGCAGGAGAGGATCCAGCCGCTACTGTTGCAGGGCGATCCGCCCGTGCGGGCGATGCTGCGACTGCTTTCGCCGTTCATCCGGCAACACTACGAAGCGGCTTTCTCTCGTTTAGCCGCTCGGCATGGTTGGTGGGTTGTCGCCGGCAGCGCGCCCATCAATCTCTTCGGTTCGGTCTACAATGCCTCCTTTGTATATGATTCCAGCGGCGAACTTGTACAGATTCAATGCAAAACGCGCCTGGTGGACGAGGAGAGGGAGATCGGTCTACAACTGTCCGAAGCGCCGCTGGACAGCCTTGGCGCTGTCGATACGCCTTATGGCGTTTTGGGCACGATGATCTGCTACGACGCCTTTCACGAGGAAGTCAGTCGCCTCATCACCGATAAGCTTCACGCCACGATCTTGGCTCAGCCTTCGTGCAACCTGCCGCCATGGACGCCGCAGGAAGCCGCTGGATGGCGATTGGGGTTGGCCAAAGTCGTCGAGAACGCTCGCGGCGCAGTCGGGATCAACCCGATGATGGTCGGGAAACTGTTCGATCTAACGCCTCAAGGGCGCAGCACAATCTTGGCGCACAGCGATTTTGCCGGGCAAGACAACGTTCTGGCAGCCGCCAATAGCCACGATCAGGAAGAGATCGTCGTCTACGAGTACGATCCGTCAGAGTTTCGATAAAGCCTGCCGCACCAGATCGGGGATCTCGGACGGCGTATCGGCCACGGGCGCTCCCGCATCTTTGAGCGCGGAGACCTTTGAATCGGCGCCGCCCTTTCCGCCCGTAATGATCGCGCCCGCGTGTCCCATGCGCTTGCCAGGGGGCGCAGTGCGGCCCGAGATAAACCCAACGACCGGCTTCTTCATCTCGCGCTTGATGTAATCCGCCGCGATCTCTTCGTCGGCTCCGCCGATCTCGCCCACCATCACCACGACTTTGGTCTCTGGATCGGCTTCAAAAAGCGGCAGCACGTCGATGAAGGTCGTGCCGATGATCGGGTCGCCGCCGATGCCGACGCAAGTGGTCTGGCCGATGCCCGCTTGGGTGAGTCCGTGAACGATTTCGTAAGTGAGCGTGCCGCTGCGGGAGACCAATCCGACGCTACCCGGCGAAAACAGCATGGCGGGCATGATGCCGACTTTGCACTGCCCCGCCGTGGTCAAACCGGGACAGTTAGGGCCGATCAGCCGGGCTTTGGTGTGCCGCTTGATATAGTTGACCGTGCGGATCATGTCCTGTACGGGGATGCCCTCGGTGATGCAGACGATCAGCTCGCATCCGGCTGCACCGGCTTCCAAAACGGCGTCGGCGGCGAAAGGCGCGGGCACAAAGATGCAGGAGACGTTCGCGCCGGTCTTATCGACAGCCTCGGCGACTGAGTCGAACACGGGCACGCCCAGAGTCTCAGCGCCGCCTTTTCCGGGCGTTACCCCTGCGACGACTTGGGTGCCGTATTCCAGCATCTGTTGGGTATGAAACTCGCCCTCGCGACCCGTGATTCCTTGTACGACGACGCGAGACGAAGCATTGACTAAGATGGCCATCCGTGAGCTCCCTGCCGATTCATGAGGCGGCTCATTATACCTTCCGAGTATAATCTGACCCTTCCTATGACCGTCGCGCCCGAGCCCTCGATCTCCAGCCGGATTTGGCAGATCGCATGGCCCGCGATGGTGATGTCCGCGCTCCAGACGGTCAACGTCTTTATCGACCGCAAGTTCATCGGCATGTTGGGCACCGATCAATTAGCGGCTGCTTCGCCCGGCAGCCAGATGATCTTTTTGATGGTAACCGTGGCGATGTCGATTTCGATGGGCACGACGGCGATCGTCGCTCGCATGGTCGGCGCTCGGCAGTGGGATCAGGTGATCAAGTCCTCGCGCCAATCGATCGGGTTGGCCTGCCTCTTGGCGATAGGCGGCACCGCGCTAGCCTATGTCGCTTTGCCGCTGTTGGTCGGATGGTACCAGTTAGAGCCAGCGCCCGAAAAGTATGCGCGGGAGTTCTTGGCCGCATCTCTCTTTGGCGCCCCGGCTATCTTCCTGGGCAATATAGTCGGCGGCGTGTTTAGAGGCTTAGGCAAGACGAAGCCGACGATGTACGCGATGATCGTGATGAACGTCGTGCACGTGCTGTTTGCTTGGTTGCTGATCTTTGGTCATCTTGGCTTTCCACGCTTGGGCATGTTCGGCGCGGGACTGGCGTTTGCGATCTCGGTTTGGGCGATGGCTGTGCTGCAGTGGTGGTTCCTGCGCCAATCGGAGCTTCCCGAATGCGGCGACCCCGAGATGCCGGAAAAGGAGTGGACGCTGCGCACTCTTCGTATCGGCATTCCCGCATCCATGCGGAGTCTGATCTATGTGGGCGGCAGCGCGATTTTTGCGCGTTTGTTAGCAGGCACGCCGGAAGGCACGGCCGCTATGGCGGCGCTACCGATTGGCATGACCTCGGAATCGATCGCCTTTATGCCGGGGTTTGCCTTTGCGATCTCTGCGTCGGCTTTGGTGGGTCAATATTTAGGCGCAAAGGACGAAACCCGCGCCGAGAGGAGCGGCTGGATCGCGTCCGCGCAGGCATGCGCGGTCATGACGACGATGGCTGTCGTCTTCTACGTCTTTGCCGACCAGTTTGCGGGCTACTTTACTTCTGATCCCGAGGTCAAGCGATTGGCTGCCAATTACCTGCGCATCAACGCGATCACGGAGCCGCTTTTGGCCTTTGGCATGACCTTAGCGGGCGCATTGCAGGGCGCCGGATACACGATACAGACGGCGCTGAGCGCGGCGTTCACCCAGTTGGTTCTGCGGGCTCCGGTTACTCTGTTGCTAGCCTACTCCCTCGGCATGGGAGCGAACGGCGCATGGTGGGCGATGGCGCTCTCGTCCGGCTGTTCCGGCCTGGTGATGATCGCCATCTTCCGCCACGGCGGTTGGAAAAAGGCTAAGGTTTGACATCGACAGCGCCCTTGACCTTGCCTCGACTTTGCTCGAAGGGCTGATCTTGCACGACCCGCGTGTATCGCCTTCCATCTTTCTTGAAGATGAGAATGTGCGTTTGGCTGAATCCTTCCACGCCGAATCCGATGTTGATATCGAGCGACATACCAGGCTCGGATCGAATTACAACGGTTTCGTCTGGATCGGTCGGCTTGGGTTGAACATAGACCATCTTGATGGGCTTGCCCGGCTCAATTTCGATCGGCTTTAGTTCTTCAGGCTTCAGGTATTTGGGCGCCAGATCGGCCAGCTGCTTAGGAAACTCGCCGTTGTGTTCGCTTCGATAGGACGAGATAGCGTCCGTTACCGACACAAAGTAAGTATGGACCGGTTGGAACTTCTCAGCTTCCTCGCCGATCTTGCCCATTTTCTCGGCCAACGGCTTCAAGAACACTGCCGCCAGCACCACGCCCAAAATCGCGACGCCCAGACAGCCTAAACCGCCCACTAGCCAACAGGACGTTTTTCCAGCCAGTCGTCTATTTGCCATCCTTTCCCCCTCGGCGGACTTTGCCGTCAGCGTCCATGCTTACAGAGACTTTGCGATTGCCGACTGCGTGCCGCTCGCACTGCAACAAAATTGTACCTGGCTGATACTCGTAACTGAACCTTGCGCCGCTCTCATCGAGCGGACATTTTTTGATCGCTTTCTCTTGGAGAAAATCGGGCACGAGGTCGTCCAATGCCTTTGGATAGTCGTCGTGCCGCACTCGATACCGCTGTATAGCCTCGAAGATTGGTTTCATACCCTCTTCGGCGCACTGTGAGATCAGCGCGCGCTGTTGCCGGACTGATTGAAACTCCTGTGTGCGCGAGAGGCGGTAGGCAAAGATGCCCACGGTCGTCATCACGCCGATAGTCAGCGCGACCAAAGCGGTCAGCGCCCATCGCCACGGCATCGGCACGGCCTTGTTCATCTTGGGATGAAGTCCGTTTCCTCGGTAACCGTCCTACAAAACGCGGCGATCAGTTGGGCCGATTGCTCCACATCGGACAGTTGAAGCACCTCGCACGGCGTATGCATATAGCGCAGAGCGACAGAGACCAATCCGGTGGCCACGCCCGCCCGGGCGGCATGGATCGCGTCGGCATCGGTACCCGTCCCGCCGCCCGCGACTTCGATCTGAAACGGGATGTTCTCCTTCTGAGCGGCGTCGATCAGCATCTTGAACACTTGGTGATTGATTTTGGAGCCGCGGCAGATAACAGGGCCTCCGCCCAGCTTCATGTCGCCGACGCGCTTTTTGCTGATGTCGGGGTAGTCGGCCGCTTGGGTAACGTCGGTCGCTACGGCCACCTGGGGGTCGATGCCAAACGCGCCGGTCGCCGCGCCGAACAGTCCGATTTCTTCTTGCACGGTCGCCACGGCATAGACGGCAGCCCTCGGCCGATTCTCGGACAAGAGGCGCGCTGCCTCGGCAACGATGAACGCGCCCATTTTGTTGTCAAAGCTCTTGGCGGCCGCTCGTCCATTGTGCAGGGCTTCGTACTGATCGGCATAGGTGATCGGGTCGCCCAGGCTGACCAACTTTTCGGCTTCGTCCTTGTCCTTTGCGCCGACATCGACCCAAAGATCGTGCAGTTTGGGCGCTTTTCCCCGGTCGTCAGGGTCGATCAGATGGATCGGTTTGCGGCCGATAACGCCTGGGATCAGGCCCTGATGAGTGCGAATCGTAACGCGCTGACCGGCCGGGATCACGGGGTCGTGGCCACCGATCGGGCCAAAAAAGATCAACCCTTCTTCCGAGATATATCGAACGATAAAGCCGATCTCGTCCACATGGCCGGAGAGCATGATTCGGGGCGAGCCGCCAGGATTGACAACGGCGGCGACGTTGCCGATCACGTCGCGCATGACATCGTCGGAAAAGGGCGAAACGTAATCGACAAAGAGGGACGAAGCGGGCGCCTCGTAGCCCGAAGGCGAAGAGGCATTGACGAGGCGGATCAAAAAGTCGAGCGATTCTGAACGCATGAATGCAACTCCTTAGAGATGAATGCGACCGAAGGGCCGCCCTTGCGGGGTCTGGGGTATCTTACATCGGTGAGCGTAATGAAGGACATTTCTAGACAAGACCCAGCGGGATTGCCCGATGTGGCCATGGACGAGGACGCTAGGGGCATTGCCCTGCAAGCAGTCGGCATCCGAGGCCTACGGTTTCCCGCTCGTTTATTGAATAATACCGGAAACGAGCAATCGGTAGTGATGACTGCCGATCTGTCCATTGGGCTTCATGCCGATCGGCGTGGAGCGCACATGAGTCGACTGGTCGAGGACCTTTACGACTGGGGGGCGATGCCGCGTCGTCCAGCGGACGCATTGGGCCTGCTCCAAACCGCGGCGGATCGGCAGGAGTGCGACGAAGCGCAGGCGATTTTGCGGTTCGACTGGTTTCTGGCTCAGCCGGCGCCTGTAACCGGCGCATTCGCAGTGCTCGACATCGAGGTCGAATGGCACGGCCAGTTGTCGATCGACGGCGCGGCCTATACGACTGTGCTGACTCTGCCAGCCATGACGCTGTGCCCTTGCAGCAAGGCAATCTCGGACTTTGGAGCGCACAATCAAAGGGCTTATTTGCGTTTGGAGTTGGAAAGCCGATCTGGCGAACCGCTCTTGCCGGACGATTACCTGCCTTTGGTCAACGCAGCCTCCTCCATGCCGGTTTTCCCTGTTCTGAAGCGGCCGGACGAACGCGCCGTAACAGAGGGTTCCTACGAGAATCCTCGTTTTGTCGAGGATGTTGTGCGGGAGTTGGCGCTGGCTTTGCGCGAGCGACCGGAATTGGCCTACTTTAAGATCGATTGCGAATCGGTGGAGTCGATTCACAACCACAACGCCTTTGCAACCTACGAAGAATCTCGATAGGTATACTTGCCCCCATGACGGCACGAGAGGCGTATGATCAACTAAGAACCCACCATCGCGAGGCTGTGCTGTTCGGCTCGATGGGCGCATTGATGGGCTGGGACCAGCGGGTGATGATGCCCAAGAACGGCAGCAAGTTTCGCGCCGAACAGATGGCGACGCTGGCCGGGTTCCTGCACGATAAAGAGACCGACCCCCGTTTGGGCGATTGGCTGGCGCGATGCGAAGGCAGCGAACTGACGACCGACCCGACATCGGTCGAAGCGGTCAATATCCGATGGTGGCGCAGAGAGTTCGACCAAGCCACCAAGATTCCCAAGTCGCTAGCGGTCGAAATGGCGCGCGTTACTTCGTTGGCCGAAGACGAGTGGGCCGAATCGCGAGCGCAGTCCGACTTTAAGCGGTTTGAGCCGTGGCTGTCGCAGATCGTCGACCTGACCAAACAGGCTGCCGAGTGTCTGGGTTACGAGGACGAGCCTTACGACGCGCTGTTAGACCGGTTTGAGCCGGGGATGACGGCGAAGGAGATTGAACGGCTCTTCCAGCCGTTGCGCGAGTACACGCCCAAACTTGTTCAGCGCATCCAGGACGCCCCTAAGAAGCCCAACACATCAATCCTTAACAGACACTTCCCTGTTCAGGATCAAGTGCAATTTTCGAGAGAGGCGGCCGCGGCGCTCGGGTTCGATTTCGATTCGGGTCGGCTCGATCCGACGGTGCATCCCTTTGCTTGCCGCGTAACACCGGGCGACACGCGAATCACAACTCGATATTATGAGGATCAGTTTAATCCCAGTTTCTTTGGCACCATTCACGAGACGGGGCACGCGCTCTACGAGATGGGGCTGCTTGAGGATCACTTTGGCGAGCCGATGGGCGAATCGGTTTCTCTGGGCATTCACGAAAGTCAATCGAGAATGTGGGAGAACGTGGTGGCTCGAAGCCGGCCGTTTTGGGAGAAGTTTTTCCCAATCGCTCAACAGAGGTTTTCCGCTCTGTCCGATGTCTCTCTCGACGACTTTGTGTTCGCCGTCAACGCCGTCAAGCCGAGCGCTATTCGAGTCGAGGCGGACGAGGTTACCTATAATCTCCACATCATGCTTCGTTTTGAGTTGGAAGTTGCCTTGATCCGCGGCGACATCGCGGCAAGAGACATGGCCGAAGCCTGGAAGGACAAGTTCGAAACCTACATGGGCTTCAGGCCGCCGAACGACAAGGAAGGCGCGCTGCAAGACGTGCACTGGTCGGGCGGCATGATCGGCTACTTCCCCACCTATTCGCTGGGCAATCTCTATGGAGCGATGTTCTACAACCAGGCATTAGAAGACCTGGGCGATCTCGATTCGATGTATCGCAGGGGCGAGTTTTCTCCGTTGCTGGATTGGCTTCGCAAAAAGATACACAACCAGGGCTGTCGATACGACGCCAAAAAGTTGGTCGAGCATGTTACAGGCAAGCCGCTCTCGCCCCAGCCCTTGATCGATTATATGGAAGCGAAGTTTTCGGCGCTTTACGGACTGTAAGGCGGTCGGCTTAATTGCCGGCCGCTGAGGGCCTTGGCCAAGCGTTTGTATTCGGCCAAGGTGAGCGTTTCGCCGCGCCTTGCCGGGTCAATGTCTTGCGATCTCAAAAAAGCCGCGGCCCTATCGGGATCGCCGATCAAGCCCGCTAGATTGTTGCGCAGATTCTTGCGCCGCATTGAGAAAGCCGCCTTGATCAGTTTGAACATGCGCCGTTCGACGCTAGGCGACAGATCCGACTCTTTAGGCGTCAGTTTGACGATGGCCGAATCGACTTCGGGCACAGGATAGAACGCGCGATTAGCCACCCGCCCACAGTATTTAACGTCCGCGTGGTACTGGACAAAGAGGCTTAGAGAGCCGTACTCGGGCGTATCGGCATCCGCGCTCAACCGTTGCGCGACTTCCTTCTGGATCATCAAAAGAATTGTCGAGAAGCGATCTTTATGGTTCAGAATCTTGGTTATCAGCGGCGAGGTGATGACATAGGGCACGTTCGAGATCAGTTTGCCGACCGGCTCGTCTTGCAACAAATCGTCGATCGAGAGGTCCAGGACGCTCGCGCTGATCAATCGGACGTTCGGCTTTCTCTCAAATCTCAGCTGTAGCGAGGCCATCAACCGCGTATCGACCTCGACCGCAGTCAGGGTACGGCACTGCTCGGCCAGTTCGATCGTCAACGCGCCAAAGCCAGGTCCGATCTCGACTGCTGCATCGTCCGGGTTTAATTCCAAAAGATCGATCATTCGCTTCCGAATGCTCTTGTCGACCAGAAAGTTTTGCCCTCGCCTCTTGGACGGGATTAGCCCAAACTCCTGGATCAGTTGCTTGACGGCAGAGGTGGAAACGGGATCGATCATGGCGGATTCGGGTAGATTCGTAGTCGCATGAGCATACCCGACCCGCAGATTCAGGCCGAAATTCTGGCGCAAGCCTTGCCCTATATACAGCGCTGGCACGGTCGCGCAATCGTGATCAAATATGGCGGCGCCGCCATGACCGACGACGACCTTTGCGGCAAGGTGATGCAAGACATCGTGCTGATGCAGTTTGTGGGCATCCGGCCGATCGTCGTGCACGGCGGCGGGCCAGAGATCAACGAAGCCATGAAAAAATTGGGCAAGGAGCCCGTCTTTCACAACGGCCTCCGCGTTACCGATGCCGAGACGATGGAGATCGTCGAGATGGTGCTATCGGGCAAGACGAACAAGCGATTGGTGGGCGAAATCGGGCGATTAGGCGGAAAAGCAGTCGGTCTGAGCGGAAAGGACGGCCTTACGATCCTCGCACGGCAGCTATCGCCCGAATTGGGATTGGTGGGAGAAATTTTGCGCGTCGATGCAGGACTTTTGGAAGTCTTGACGAATTCGGGGTATATTCCTGTTATAAGCACGATCGCAGCAGGAGAATCGGGCGAGACGTATAATCTAAATGCAGACCACGCGGCAGGCAGCGTGGCGGCCGCGATTGGAGCGGCCAAACTGATCGTGCTGACCGATGTGCCCGGAGTACTTGCGGATTCCGACGATCCGAGCAGTTTGATAACAGAATTTAGCCGCGACGAAGCGGCGCGAGTGGTTGCGGAAGGCCATGCCAAGGGTGGCATGATTCCCAAAATAGAAGCCTGTCTAACGGCTTTGGACGGAGGAGTAGAGCGCGCGCATATCATTGACGGACGCGCCCCCCGTTCGCTGTTGATCGAGTGCTTCACGGATCACGGGATCGGCACAATGGTTCGATAGCCCCGCAACGCACGAGCGCCGCGCATTGCGCCCGCTCAGGAGGCGATAATGGATCGCGTTGCGATATTTGTGGACGGAGCCAACATGTACTATGCCCAAAAACGTTTGGGCTGGTTTATTGACTTCCGAAAGCTGCTGACTTACTTTCGAGCGCACTTGGGTATGAAGGTCGCCGAAGCCTCTTACTATACGGCGGTGGACCCGGCCAACAGAACCCGGGACATAACCTTTCACGACTACCTGCTCCATTCGGGCTATGTGCTGCGCACACGACCGATGAAAGGCGGCGGCGAGTACATCGACGAACCGCCGTGGGAACGGGTATCTTTGGCGGTAGACATGAGCATCGATATGCTATTGGCCATGCCCCATTACGACGTGTGCGCCATTTTGAGCGGAGACGGCAACTTTGAGCGAGTAGTCGAGACCCTGCGAGCCAAGGGGAAACGAGCCTCGATCATTGCCCACCCGGAGATGACCTCGCGCGAACTGCGAAACGTGATCGGGCTGAACTTTTCCGATCTGCGAGATTTGGAGACTTACATCTCGCGCACGGATAGAACGCCCGAAGAAAGAGGAGCGGCGGCAGAGGCGGCGGCGACGAAACAGGGGGCCTAAAGCGGACGAATGCGCATCGTCGTCGCCTTTGATTCGGGCGTCCCCGAGAGCGCAAACCTACTGACCTATGCCGTACCGGAACGCCTCCAATCCGAGGCGAAAATCGGCGCCGTCGCGCATGTGCCGTTGCGCTCCGGCTCATCGCTGGGCGTGATCGTCGACGCGATCGCCGAACCGCCCGCAACGACCGACCGTCCAGCGTTCGACCTCTTTCCGTTCGTCTCGGCCGAACTGGTCGAACTGGCGCGCAATCTTCAACAAGAGACCTTCTGTTCCTTCCGAACCGCGCTCTACACCGTGGTCCCGCCCATCTCTATGGCCAAACTTGTCGAGTATATTAAAATCAAGGAAAATGCCGTTATTAAAGGTAAAAATCAGCAAAAACTAGCTGAAGCGATCGGGCCCTCCTGGCGAGCCGTTTCGATGGAGGAGATCAAGAAACTCTTGCCAGCCGGCATCTATCGACCCGCCATTCGATCGCTGGCCGACAACGGATCGCTGATCAGAAAGTCAAGACTGGAAGTTTCCGAAGTTAAGTACAGGCGCTTCGTCATAGAATTGATCGGAACGCCAGATGAGATCCAAACGTTGCTCTCGCGGCCTTTGACCGGCGCGCCGACCGGTCGCATTATCGCGCGACTCGCGGTAAGCCCCAGCGAAAGCATGGCGCGGGCCGAACTGTTGGAAGAGGCCGATGCGGGAAATGGCACGTTGATAAGGCTCGAAAAGGCCGGCATCGTCCGATCCAGGTGGGAGGGCGACGATATCGAGCCAAAGGAAGCTCCGATCCGGCTCAACGCTCTCCAGAAAGCTGTCGTAACGGATCTTTCAAGACAGATCGCATCGGGACAGCACGCGGAGCGACTGATCTACGGCATAACGGGCAGCGGCAAGACCGAGGTCTACTTGCGCGCGATTGCCGAGGCGCAGAAGCTAGGACGAAACGCTATTGTCCTGACTCCCGAAATCGGCCTGAGCGCCCGACTGTTCGAGGCTGTGCGAGAGAGGTTTGGTCCCCGAGTTGCGACCATCCATAGCCAATTGGCCCGCCAAGAGCGACTGCGCCAATGGAACAAGTGCCGAACGGGCGAAGTTTCCATCGCGGTCGGCCCGCGCTCGGCCGTGTTTGCGCCGTTTGAAACGATCGGCCTCATCGTAGTGGACGAGGAGCACGACTCAGGCTACAAACAGCGCAACAGTCCAACCTATAGCGCGATCCAAGTGGCGCGGGCCCGTGCGAGAAGGCACGGCGCAACGCTTGTCTTGGGCAGCGCGACGCCCTCCATCGAATCGTTCTTTAAGCATAAGGAGGCCCTGCTGAGATTGGACGAACGGGCCGCGGGGGGCGAACTGCCCAGCGGAGAAATCGTCGATATGCGCGGACAGGGCAGCCTCATAAGCCGCGAACTGTTGGCTGCGCTAAAAGATACGATAGGCAAAGGCGAGCAGGCGCTTTTGGTGCTGAATCGGCGCGGTTACGGTCGCGCTTTGGCCTGCCAAGATTGCGGACATGCGCTTAAATGCGATTATTGCGCCTCGACTTTGGTCTATCACCGATCGCCCGAGCAGATGAAGTGCCACATCTGCGGTCGCAAGAGCGAAAGACCAAAGCAGTGCCCTTCGTGCGGCGGCCCAAATCTTAAGACCCACGGCGCAGGATCGCAGAAACTGTTGGAAAAGGTCTCGGAGCTGCTGCCCAATGCGTCGGTTGCTCGGCTAGACGGCGATATCGGCCCTGTAGAGTATTTGGAGACCGTTCGAAAGTTCCTTATGCAAAAAACGGACGTATTGGTCGGCACTCAAGTTATATCGAAAGGCTTGGACGCGGCCAACGTCGGACTGGTCGGCGTGGTCAGCGCCGATTCTTCGCTCAATATGCCGGACTTTCGATCTTCGGAGCGCACGTTTCAACTGTTGATGCAAGCGGCCGGTCGCGCAGGACGACGAAAAGGCGGCTCAAGGGCGATCTTCCAGGCGCTGGCGCCCGACCATCCGGCCGTCGTTTGTGCCGCCCAACACGACTACGACGCATTTTATGCGCAGGAGATCGAGAATCGGCGCGAGCTCAACTATCCTCCGTTTTCGCGCTTGGTTCGAGTTGTAGCACAATCGCCCGAGGAAGCCTTAGCGTCGCGCGCTTGCCGATCGGCGGCCAAGAATCTGTCAGAGAACCTTGATGTGCTCGGCCCCGCGCCGGCGCCCATCGAGCGCGCAGACGGCCTCTACCGCTATCATGCGCTGGTGCGATTGCAACCCGACGCCCAGCCTTGGGAGGCGCTTTCGCCTATCCTCGACGCGCTGCCCGACGAGGCGCGAAAACTGATTACGGTCGATGTCGATCCCACCGACCTGATGTAGGGGCTGGGTAGAATCGAGGGCGATGAGCCTTCTTAAACCCCGACGCATCGCTCCCGGCGCCACCATCGGCATCGTTTCGCCCTCCAGCCCTATCGACCCCGAAAAACTGGAGAAGGGCCTTCAGCCTTTCTATCAGCGCGGCTATCGCATCGTGATGGCCGACCACGCATTGGACAAGCGGGCCTATCTGGCCGGCACGGACAAAGACCGCGCCGCCGACCTGATGAAGATGTTTGCCGACCCGAAGATCGACGCCATCGTCTGTTCGCGAGGCGGGTACGGCGCCGCGCGCCTGGTTCCTTATCTCAATGCCCAGTTGGTTCGCGACAGTCGAAAGTTGTTGGCGGGCTACTCCGATATCACGGTGCTCTTGCTTTGGATGCTGAAGCAGGCCGGTTTGATGGGCTTTTATGCGCCGATGCCGCTCACCATGTCTCGGCACATTCCCGATCATGCTTACGAAGTGATGTGGCGCGCGTTCGAGGGCGATCAGCCGCTTGGCTGCTTGCCGACTTGGGATCCGCCGTTCAAGACGTTGCAGCCGGGCGTGGCGGAAGGTCGGATCACGGGCGGGTGCCTTTGCCTGGTGGCAGCGTCGGTCGGTACGTCTTACGAAATCGATTCTAAGGACTCTATCGTAGTAATAGAGGACGTGGACGAGCCGCCCTATCGTCTGGACGCCTTTGTGAACCAGTTGAAACTTGCAGGCAAATGGGACGACTGCAACGGTGTAGCGATCAGCGAGGACACGAACTGGGAAAGCAAGGTGAGCGAAGGGGACGACACGCTGACGCCCGACGAAGTTTGGCAAGATTACTTTGCCGATCTGGGCAAGCCAGTGATCACCGGCTTCCCGTTCGGCCATATCGCCGATCCACTGACCTTGCCTTTTGGAGCGCTCGCCCGGCTGGACGCGGCTACAGGCAAATTGGAAGTTTTGGAAGAGGCGACCAGCGCATGAGAGCGCTCGTCGTTCTTCTGTTAGTTTGGGGCGCTGCATGGTGCCAGGTCGAGCGAATCAGCAAGCGCCTTACGCCGAACGTAGAGTTGGTTCAAGAAATCTCCTCGCAACCGCCCGTGATAACCACGGCACTGATCGTTCAGCCAAAACCATCGGTGCGCGTTCAGGCGCATGTGAGCAATGATGTTATCTCTTCGGACGGCGAAAGTCGCGGACGAGAAGCGACCTCTCGAACGGCGCGCCGACATCGAGCGCTGGCTGCTGTGAATGCCGACTTCTTCCCTTTTACGGGCGATCCGTTGGGATTGTGCATTGTGAAAGGCGAACTGGTGAGCGAACCCTACCCGGGCCGGCCCGCCATTGGATGGACGACCGACGGCAAATTCGTGCTGGGCGCCCCTAAGTTCGAAGCAACCCTCACTCTGCCAGACGGATCGAAACAACCCGTCCATGGCGTAAACCGGGCGGCCAAGCCTGGCGAGATCGTTTTTTGGAGCGGAACTTGGGCGAGAAGAGGGAACGCGGAAGCATCGAGCAAGATCATCGTCTTGGAGACCGTGCAAAAGCCCATTGCTACCGGTCGGAAAATTCGCGGCATAGTGCGAGAGACGACCGAGGGCAACAATGTTGCCCTGCCCAGCACGGGCGGAGCGATCTTCTTTTGTAGCGTCGGCACAGCGCCAAACCTTGTGAGCGGCGATCGCGTTACATTGGAATTCGCGCTGAGCGACGCGCCGAGCAATCAATGGAACCGAGTCTACGAGGCGGCAGCCGGCGGCCCTTGGATATTGCGCAACGGATTTCCTGCCGACCAAGCGACCTTTGAGGCGGGAGGATTTAACGCCGCATTCTGGCGAAACCGCCACCCGCGCACGGCAGTCGGCGTTTCCGACAAGGGCGAACTGATCATGGCTACTGTCGATGGCCGACAGCCTCAGAGCCAGGGCGCTTCCCTCCCCGAACTCGCTTCGATCATGAAACGTCTGGGCTGCAAGGACGCGATCAACCTGGACGGCGGCGGCTCGACCACCTTCGTCGCGCTCGACATGATCCTAAACAGCCCGTCGGACGGCACCGAGCGACCTGTTGCCAATTCGATCTTGGTGTTCGATGATTCGGTGCGGCTGATTCCAGACGGACACGAGGCCGAACTGATCCCCGAATCGATCGTCCTAAAATCGGGCGACCAGGCGGAGTTCAAGCTGATGGTAGACGGCTCGCCTACAATCCCAGACAAGGCGATTTGGGGAGCGACGGTCGGTTTTATCGATCAAAAGGGACGATTTACAGCTGTGAAGCCGGGCCAAGGTACGGTAACGGCATTCTATAACGGCGGATGGGCATCAGCGACAGTCGTTGTGCTTTCGCCCGAGAACGAACCGCCCAAACCATGATCGCGCCGCTGATCGTCAGCGCGCTGATCTCGGCCAGCAGCCATGCGCCGCTCGACCTTGGTTGGGCGATTCTGTTCGGACCCGCGATCTTCTGGCGCCAATTGATCGGCGCTCGCGCCAAAACCGCCTTCTTATCCACTTGGCTTTGGTGCTTCCTTTACGGGTGCTTTTTGGGCTGGCCCATAGCCTATCTAATCAAGGATCAAACGAACAGCTGGTTTGCAGCGATCGTCGGTCTGACGCTGATCATCGGTCTTCAGGCCCTTTTCTTGGCGCCCTTTGGCCTGATAGCAGTCCGAATGAGAGGGATTCTGATACCTATCGGCTTTGCAGCGGCCTGGACAGTGGTCAATTATCTTCGCGGCCTTGGACCGACCGGCTTCGTATGGGGACACTTTGGAGTCGCGCTGCACGATCTGCCCTTGCTGGCTCTGCCTATTCGATGGATGGGAACCTGGGGTCTGGAGTTCCTGATCGCGCTTCTAAACGCTACGATCGCTTTGGCGTTCTGGAAGAGGCGCTTCTGGCCATTGCCGTTTGCCTTGCTCGCGCTTTGGTTTGGTCTCGGACTTGGCGTTCGAAGTTCTCTGCCTCAACCGGACGGATCGCTAAAAGTTGCGGTTTGCCAGCCCAATGTTGAACTTAATCGTCACTTTGACGACTCGGAGCAGGACACCGTTCGTGCGATCTTGTTCGATCAGATCGAAGAAGCGGCAGCGAAAGGCGCCCAGCTCGTCATCTTCCCTGAATCGATCGAGACCGACGACGATGCGTTCGACATCTACCAATCGATGGCCGAACGACTCCAAATCACTATCATGCTTGGGGCGCCTCGACGCACCGATTCGGGTTCGTTTGGAACCGTTTTCAGCTTCATGCCGAACTACGAGATCGACTTCTATGATAAGGTGAGGGCGGTGCCTTTTGGCGAGTTCATCCCATTCAGGCCGGTTCTGGGTTTTGCCGAATCGTTGGGAGCGGTTGGGGGGGACCTGCTCATTGGCGCCGAAGCGAGACCGATCCAAAGCGGCCATAGAATTTTGGTCGGCGCGCCGCTCTGCATGGAAAGCACATACCCCTGGATCGCCGCCGAGATGTCGCGCCGGGGCACTCAGCTCTTTGCGCTCGGATCGAACGAATCGTGGTTCGGCCGCACGCCCGCGCTCGATCAGCACGCCGCCTTCACTGCCCTTAGGGCCATGGAAACGGGCAAAGTCTGGGCTCGCTCGGCCCCGCAGGCGGTCAGCGGCTTTTGGCATCCAGACGGCAAGAAAGCGGCCTTTTCGAAATTTGTAGCACAAGTTTCAGTACAAAACGCGCCCCTGTTCAACGCTCCGACCCTTGCGTCGCGCCTGGGCGATTGGCCGGTTTGGGCAATGGCCGCGCTGCTCGTTCTGCTCCTTCTGCGCCCGGCGGTATACTTGCCCAACGATGTTCGACAGCCTTAGCGACAAACTCCAAAGCGTTTTCGACAAGCTCCGCGGTCGCGGCACATTGAGCGAAAAGGACGTTGACGAAGCCCTCCACGAAGTGCGCATGGCGCTCTTGGAAGCCGATGTCAACTTCAAGATCGCCAAACAGTTCGTCGCTGCCATCCGCGATAAAGCCGTCGGCGAAGAGACGCTCAAGAGCCTGACGCCGGGCCAACAGGTCGTCAAGATCGTGCACGACGAGTTGGTCGAACTGTTGGGCGGCGAACCTCTGCCTATTAACTGGGCGTCGGACGGTCCGACCACATTTATGCTTTGCGGCCTTCAAGGCAGCGGCAAGACCACGACCGCGGCTAAGCTGGCGCTGTGGGCAAGATCGCAAGGCAAACGCCCCCTGATGGCCGCCTGCGACGTGAAGAGACCCGCGGCCGTCGCCCAACTTCAGGCGCTCGGAAAGCAACTGAACATCCCGGTCCACTCGGTCGAAGGAGGATCGGCGGTCGATGCGGCCGCCTCGGCGATCGAAGCGGCGCGGGCTGCCCATTGCGACCTAATTATTCTCGATACCGCGGGGCGTCTGCAGATCGATGACGACCTGATGGCCGAGGCCGAGGAGATCAAGCGCAAGACGCGACCGAACGAGACCTTCCTTGTACTGGACGCGACGACCGGACAAGAGGCGGTCAATGTCGCCAAAGCGTTCGATGAACGGGTTGGCATCGATGGCGCCATCATCACCAAATTGGACGGCGATGCTCGCGGCGGTGCAGCGCTTTCGATGCGAGCGGTTACCGGCAAACCCATCCGATTTATAGGCATAGGGGAGCGCCCCGATGCGCTGGAGCAGTTCCATGCCGACCGGATGGCGGGCCGCATTTTAGGCATGGGCGACATCATGACCCTTATTGAGAAGGCCCAAGCCGACAGCGACATTGAGGAAGAGAAGCTCCTGCAAAGGAAACTAAGAGACGCCTCGCTCGATTTCGAGGATTTTCTGGCTCAAATGAAGAAGATTCGCAACATGGGACCGTTCGACCAGCTCCTCAAACTGATCCCCGGCTACTCGCAGATGCGCAAACAGTTGGCAGGGTTCGAGCCGGACGAAAATCAGCTTCAGCGAATGGAAGCGATCGTTCTCTCGATGACCCGGTACGAGCGCAAGCATCCCGAAGCGCTCAACTTTAGCCGAAAGAAGCGGGTGGCAAAGGGCAGCGGCACCAAGATCGAAGAAGTGAACGAACTGGTCAAGCGCTTTATGGAGATGCGCCAAATGATGAAGCAGTTTAACAAGATGCAAAGCTTGGTCAAGAAGCGGCGCCGCTGAACCCGTAGGGTATAATGGCCTTTCGCTGAACTGGAGGACAGGCAATCGAATGGTTCGAATTGGACTAAGAAGGACGGGCAAGAAGAAGAGGCCCTACTACCGAGTGGTGGTGGCGCCGGGCACGGCTCCGCGCGAAGGCCGCTTTGTAGAGATTATTGGACATTACGATCCGATACCGGATCCGTTGGTGATCGACTTCAACGAGGAGCGCGCGCTCCATTGGCTCCGATGCGGCGCCCAGCCGACCGAAACGGTGCAGAGACTGATGAAGAAGACCGGCATCTGGGCAAAGTTCAAGGGCGGGGCCGAGGCCTAATGGCCGAGCAATTCTTAGAGGCCCTCGTCAAGAATCTTGTCGACAACCCGGACAAGGTCTCGATAACGGCCGAAAATCAACCGGGCGCCGTCAAATATCGCGTGCACGTCGCGCCCGAGGACAATGGCAAAGTAATCGGCAAGGGCGGCCGGATTGCCAACGCCATTCGGACGGTAACAAAAGCCATGTCCAACAAGGATCGACGCCGGGTGTTTGTCGAAATTCGAACCGAAGATCAAGCCGGGGATGCCGAAGAGTGAGCCCCGGATTCCGAAACTCGTTCGGAAATGGGTAACGGTCGGCATCGTCCTTAAGCCGTTTGGGCGGCGCGGCGAAGTCAAAGTCCGCCTCGAAACCAGCTTCCCCGAGCGTTTCTCCCCCAAAAGCCGTCTGTATGCTTGGCGCCCTTCGCCCGATGGCCCCGCCGAAAAGCCGTTCCCTTTGATCGTTCGGTCTGCTAGGGATTCTTCTGGTACGCTTCTGATCGGATTTGAAGGCGTCGAGACTATAGACCAGGCCGACGACCTGCGGGGGGCCTGGCTGATGGTGCCGCGAGAGGAGCGGATGCCGACGACCCAGGACGAGTATTACGTATCGGACCTGATCGGCATCGACGTTTACACTCCTGAAGGCGAACATCTGGGCAAGCTGGCCAACGTGATCCAAACACCTGCTCACGACGTGTACGAAGTTGGAAAACTCCTGATACCGGCGGTCAAGGCCTATGTCCTGAGCGTCGATATGGCGGCGAGACAAATGACCGCACGGAAGCCCGAAGATGCGGATTGACATCGTCAGCCTCTTTCCCGAGTTCATCCGCCAAGGCGCCGATCTCAGCATTCTTAGCCGAGCCCAGAAAGCAGGCGTGGTCGAGATTCATGCCCACCAACTGAGAGATTGGGCGGAGGACAAGCATCGGACTGTCGACGACGAGCCTTACGGCGGCGGCGCGGGCTTGGTGCTAAAGGTCGAGGTGATCGCGCGTTGCGTTCAAGATTTAATGGCGAAAGTTGAACAGAGCGATCTCGCCGTCGTTCTAATGGAGCCGCAAGGCGAACTGTTCGATCAATCCGTTGCCAGAGAGTTGGCCCAGCACGATCGATTGATCATTGCTTGCGGTCGATATGAAGGCTTTGACTGGCGTTCGGCAGAGATTCTGGGAGCGCGAAGGCTCAGCATCGGCGATTATGTGCTGACCGGAGGCGAGCTGCCCGCCTTAGTGGTAACGGATGCGGTCGTTCGGCTGTTGCCCGGCGCGCTGGGAAGCGCAGATTCATTGGATCAAGATTCGTTTCTAGAGCCTCTCTTAGGGTATCCTCAATACACTCGTCCGGAAACCTTTGAAGGATGCAAAGTTCCGGACGTGTTGCTGTCTGGACATCATGCAGAGTTGGCCGCCTGGCGGCGCAAGCAGCAGTTATTATTGACGCGGCGTCTGCGCCCAGACCTGTTCGCCCGAGCCGAGCTCAAACCGAGCGACGTTGCGCTCTTGCGCGAAGCGGCAGAAGAATTGGAAAGAGGTGAGGATCCATGAGCGACATAAAGATTAATCGGGGCATCATCGCGGAGATCGAAAAAGAGCAGATGAAGAGCGACGTGCCGCCCATACGCCCGGGCGACACGGTTAAAGTGAGCGTCCGAGTGCGCGAGGGCAACAAAGAGCGACTGCAGGCTTACGAGGGCGTTGTGATCGCTCGCAAGCACGGCGGCATTCGAGACACCATCACGGTTCGAAAAATCTCTTACGGCGTGGGCGTGGAGCGTACTTTTCCCGTCCATGCACCGATGATCGCGAAGATTGAAGTGTTGCGCAAAGGGCGCGTGCGACGAGCCAAGCTTTACTATCTGAGAACTCGATTTGGCAAGGCCGCCCGCCTGAAAGAAGACATGACCCGATAACCGCCATGATCGAATGGATTGAATATCTGGCACGTCTCAGCGTCAGCACCATCGTTGTCAGCACGCTGATCTTTACGGTTGTTCGGGCTTTGTCATCTCAGGCGCCGGGGCGTTTGGGCCGCTTTGTCAGCGACCTGATGGACGCGCTGATCTACGCGGGCATCTTGGTCTACTTAGTCATCCGGCCGTTTGTCGCGCAGCCGTTCTATATTCCGTCCGAATCGATGGTGCCAACCCTGTTGGTCAAGGATTTTGTGATGGTCGGCAAGTTCAACTACCGGATGAACGAACCTGAGCGCGGGGACGTGGTCGTTTTTCGAGCGCCCGACCATGCTCTTCATCCTGGCCAAGTTCCCGGCAAGACCGACTTCATCAAGAGGTTGATCGGCTTGCCGGGCGATGTGATCGAGATAAAGAGCGGCGAAGGCGTCTATCTGAACGGCAAACTGGTCGAAGAGCCGTATCTCAATTCGCCGCCCAACTACAATATGAAGATTCGCGACGGCCTAGTGTACGAATACGATGCGGTGGGCAACGTATGGAAAGGCGGCGAAGGCATGAAGCACGAGCCGGTGCTGGACGAAGAGGAGGCCAACCGCGCGATGAGCGAACCGTCCCAACCGATACCGTCCGGCAAATATTTGATGCTGGGAGACAATCGGCCAGCCAGCAGCGACGGGCACGAGTGGGGATTGCTAGACGAGTGGCGCGTTGTGGGCAAAGCGCTCTTTAAGTTCTGGCCGCCCGGGCGAATCGGCAAGGTCAACTAGATATGCAGCGCCGCATCGATGGCCGTCAGGCCGATCAACTCAGACCTTTGACCATTACTGCGGGCGTAAACCCAGCTGCCGAGGGTTCTTGCGAAATCAGCATGGGCAACACGCGCATCTGGATCGCCGCATCGGTCGAGGATCGCGTGCCTCCTTTCCTAAAGGGCTCGGGTCAAGGATGGATAACGGCCGAGTATGGGATGTTGCCTCGTTCGGGGCGTCAACGAAGCCAGCGCGAGGTCAATCGAGGCGCGCCGGGCGGACGAACGCACGAGATTCAGCGCCTGATCGGTCGCTCGCTTCGCTCGGTCGTCGATCTAGAAAAGTTAGGCGAAAAGACGATCACGCTCGATTGCGACGTGATCATGGCCGACGGGGGCACGCGAACGGCCGCGATCACGGGCGCGTTTGTGGCTCTTACGGAAGCGTTTCGATGGATGATCGACCAGGGTTATCTCAGCAAGTTTCCGTTTCAGGAGCGGTTGGCGGCCGTTAGCGTCGGCGTCATTGGCGGTCAGGAGTATCTCGACCTATGCTACGAGGAAGATTCTAAAGCTGGCGTCGATATGAACGTCGTCATGACCGATCAGGGTCGATTTGTAGAGATTCAAAGCACAGCCGAGGGCAACCCCTTCACTTTGGAGCGCTTTAACAGACTGCTAGAGGTCGCCAAAAACGGGTGCCAAAAGATCTTCGAAGTTCAATCTTCGATTATCGATGAATTGATGCGGGCATGAGCCTGACAATAGTCGTCGCCAGCCACAATCGCAAGAAATCTGGCGAGATGATCGCGATTTTGACCGAACTGCTCGATTCTCCGAACATCTCTTTATTGGCCGACTTTGAGGGGGCTCCAGAACCGGAGGAGACCGGGCAGACGTTTCAAGAAAACGCCGCGATCAAGGCTCGGGCCTGCGCTCAATTTACCGGCTTGCTGTCGATAGCCGACGATGCCGGCCTTGTGGTCGATGCCTTGGGCGGAGCGCCCGGACTTTATTCAAAGCGGTTTGGAGGCGAAGAGACCTCCTTTGGCGAGAAGATGGCGCTCATCTTGGAAGAGATGAAGGAGGTTGCCGAGCCAGATCGCGCCGCCCGATTCCAATGCGCGGTCGCTATCGCTTGGCCGGACGGACGATTGGAGTCGGTCGAAACGACTTGCGAAGGACTGATCGCTCAAGCCCCGCGCGGAACTTATGGATTTGGCTACGATCCGATTTTCTTCCTGCCTGAACTCGGTTGCACAATGGCCGAATTGCCGCCCGAGTTCAAGAACCGCATCAGCCACCGAGCCAAAGCGCTGAAATTGGCTTCCGAAATCCTCCAAAGCCAAGTATAATATCTGAGTAGAAAAGGAGGATTTCGCCATGCGAATTGCTATGGTTCTTGCATCTGCGCTCGCGCTTACTGCGGCATCGGTCGCTCAACCAAGCTTTACTCATGAAAAGCGCATCGATCTGACGCCGCATTTTACAGGCAACCCTATTGGCGACCTGGTTTCCGACGTGGCCTTTGACGGCACGAACGCTTATGTGATCGGCGCTCGATCGGCCAGCGGTCTTGGCCCGGTCGGCGTGGTCAAGGTGAACAATGTTCTTGGCAGCCATTCGCTTCAAGACCTACTAACTCTCGATCAGGACGGCGTTCGAGACGCTAAGATCGTGTACCACGAAGGCAACATCTACATTGCCACCGGCATGGGCAATGCAACGGGCAATCCGGCCACCACGGGCGTCCGCAAGTACGACACCAGCGGCAACCAGGATGTGCTGTTTTCCACCGACGGCCAGATTATGCCGGCCGAGTTGGATACCAGCGCTCGATTGGACGGCCTTGGGATCGACCCCGGCGTAGGCGGCGGGCCGATGCTGGCCATTATGTGCCGCGGCCGCGGCATTGTATTCCGAGCCGATTTGGCGTCGGGCGCTTACGTAACGGCTAATCGCATCGTTGCGCCAACTAACCCGAACACATGGCGGGACGTTGCTTTCGACCGGTTCGGCCAAATCTACGCGCGAATGGACAACGACGTTTTCTATGGTCGCCGAACATCTGCAACAACGCTCTCTGGAAACACATTTGTGAAGATCATCGACCTGCCCGACTCGACATTGCGCTTCAACATGAACACGGAGTACTTTGAGACCACTCAGGGCGATCGGCTCGTCATCAACAGTCGAGAATTGGACACCAACAACGACGATGTGGTCAAGAAGGCTTTGATATACGCCCACAACGGCACAGCCTGGGCGTTGGAGCAAGAGTTGACCGGTGCCGAGCCGTTGCCCGACAACTCTGTGCCAGAAGCCTTCCGCACAGGCATTCTCAGTTTCACATCGGCCGATGTGGGCGGGCAGAACTATCTGTTCATTGCTCATCACAGCCCTCGGCTGTTCTTACAGGCGGATATCAACGGCGACGGCATCGTGGACGACACCGACTTGGCAATGGTCTTAGAAGCCTTTGGAAACGCGGGCATCGGACTTCCGGAAGATGTGAACGACGACGGCGTGGTCGATGACACCGACCTGGCCATAGTGTTGGAATCGTTCGGGATGATCGAGCCGCCATCGAAGTGGCTGGACATCTATCGAGAGAACATTGACGAGTAAGCGAGATCGAAGCCCCTTCGGGGGCTTCGACTCTCAATAGAATTGGCCATAATAGTTGATATGAAAAAGGGCTTCACGCTGATCGAACTGCTGGTAGTGATCGCCATTATCGCGATTTTGGCGGCGATACTCTTCCCTGTCTTTGCGCAGGCAAGAGAGAAGGCGCGCCAATCGATGTGCGGCAGCAACATCCGGCAGATCGGTATGGCTTCGCAGATGTATCTGCAGGACTTTGACGAGATGTACCCCATGTACCAATACTCGGTCGCCGTTGCGGCGCCTCCGGGATTCTGCCGAAACGAGTTTAGCGGACAATCGATCACCATCGGATTTCTATTGCTGCTTCAGCCCTACTCCAAGAACAATCTCTACTCTCGCTGCCCGACCGCTAAAGAAGCGAACGAATCGACCGCGGTGGGTCGGCGTTTGGCCTGCGAGGGTCGGATTGGGTATGGGATGGCCTATCCGACGCCAGGATGGTTTGCGTTCAACGGCAAGATTGAAAACCCTGCCGGGCATCTCTACCTCATGGACTCGAAGCCGGACGGATCGCAGAGCCTGCCCATCCACGAGAGCACGGGCGCCTACATGAACCACGTTACGACGCCGTTCGGCGCGTATCAGGTGAGCGGCGCGATCTGCGATTGGCACCAGCGTCCCCATGCCCGACATAACGAGATGGTGATGGTCTGCTACATCGACGGGCATGCGGGCGCGTCGCCCTTCCAAAAGGTGTACGGCGTGCGAGAAAGCCAATGCGAGGGGATCAATTGCTGCAACCTGACGCTCAATCCGGCCAACTATCCCGAACTGTGGGAGCTTTGGAAGTAATTCGCACTCAGATTTGTGCTACATTTTGAAAAAATCCCGTTCGTTTGAACCTGTGACCGGGAGGGCGAGCGTCCCCGCGAGCCGAGAAATTAAAGCCTCCACGCCAAACGGCGGGTGTAGAGGCATGAAGTCTTCTTTTGTGGCGGATTCGTACTCAGATTTGTGCTACATTTTGAAAAAATCCCGTTCGCCCTCCGGGATTTATGAGTTTTGGAAGTAAACGGTCAGTCGATCGCCCGCCTTCAGCTGCGCCTTTAGCAGGAGAACGACGACGCCTTCGTTCAACTCCATCTTGCACGGAAGGCTCTTGCCGTTCAAAGCGGCCTTGACGCTTTTTGGTTTGCTGTCCGCTCGAAAACGAAGCTCCTTGATCGATAATCGGCCATAGACGAGATCGACCTGTTCGTTCTGGCCTTTCTGATCGATCTTCTGTTGGAACAGTCCCCAACCTTCCGAACCGACGAAGAAGCTGCTGTGGTCGTGCGGCTGCCATTTGGGAGCAAAGCCCAGGATGCCGGCCGGTCCGTCAAAAAAGAACCCTTGGCTGGCGAGGAGAAGCGAGTAGGAGCTCATTGAGCGCGCGTAGAACTTGCCGCATTCCAAGTCGTTGAACGGGTTGCCTCCCGGACCGGAGTTCAGGCCGTCTCGGCGCGCGCCGTCGTATCTGGCACGAGCGGCCGTAATCAGTTTGCGCGCCTCATCCAACATGCCTTCGCAGGTCAAGAGCGCGGCGACCTCGTACTCCATACCCGGCCAAACCTCGTCCGCATAGATGATGAACGGGTCAGGCCGACCGCCCCTGGGCCAAGTGCAGAGCAACAATCCTTGGTCCGAATCGAGCGCATAGCGACGCGGTCTTTGCACAAAACGCCTGAAATGATCGCGAAAGTTGTGCTTGACGATGGCCTTCAGCGCCGAACGAATCTGATCCTTTGGATAGAGCGCTTCCAATCCCAGCTGCTCTGCCCACCACTGGCCGATCAGTTGATCGGAGTGGCAGCCGGTAAGGTAGTCGTGCGCCGGTCGAGCATCTGGAATCTGGATGAAGTATTCGCCGTTGAAGAGCCGACGGGATTGCAGGCGAGAGCCGGAGCGACGGATTCGACGATAGCGAGAGGCGGACCGGCGATCTCGCGACTTGAGCGCCATCTGCTCCGCTGCCGCCAGCGCGCAGAGGTATTGCGAGCCTAAGAAGGTCGTCTCACCGCCAGTGGCGCAGTCATAGGTGTTCCATTGGTGCCCGCGCAATACGCCCGATTCGTCCGAATCGAAGGTCTTGATCAGCCAATCCATCGCCAACCGGATTCGGGGCCACAGAGCCGTCAAGAACGACTCGTCCGGTGCGGTCAGAGATTCTCGGTAGGCCGCTGTGATCGCTGCGCAATGACCGTCTACGAAGGCATCGTGCGGCGAGTGTTGCCGGTGGGAGGTCTCGCCGTCTTCGTGAAGATAGGTTATCAGATCGGATCGGCGCATGTTTCGTCCAATCTCGGGGAAGAGCCGCGCATGGGTCTGCGCGTAGTTCCAAACATGGGTGCAGTTCAATGGGCAGCAGCCGTACGATCCTTCGAACCCGCCAAAGTAGCCGTCTTCCGACCAATAGCAGGTCGGGCTGCGCGGTATGACCGCCTGAGAGGTGATCGAATCGAGAAACTCGGGCGGGATGTTCGATCGATAGATAGTATCGCGATAGGCTTTGGTCCAACCCCAGAGGCCAGAGAGGTTTTCCCTTACGTAGTCGACGACCGAATCCACCGACGGGAACCGCCCGCAGTAACGATTGCCAAAGCGTCCGAACCGATCCACATTGGGATAGCGCCAGGCGAGCACGAAGGTGAAAGTCGCCGATTGGCCCGGGCGCAGCGAAACGGGCGCTGCAACCCCGCTGTCCTTTTTGGCAGCATTCTTCGCATCGCACCACCAGGCTATCTCTCCGTGCTCTGGATGCCCGCTCTCCAGCCATGCGCCCCGCTCGATTTGGCCGATTTCTCTTAGCAGACGCTCGATCTCGCTATTGTTCAGGTCGCCTGCGAGCGAGACGTAAACCGTGGCGTCCGAACGCAGCAGCGCGCCGACCGGGTTTCCGGCTTGATCGACGTCCAACTCCAGTTCGTCTGAAACTCGCTCGCGCCTGACCGCGGGATTACGGTTGACTTTGGTCCAATCGACTTCGATTCGTCGCAAGAGATCGCGCAGGGCGGTAAGGGAATCTTCGCTTCGCATCTGGGCGGCAGGCGGATCGTTGGAAAACAGGATTCGATCGACGTTTATATGTCCCCAAGGCCCCTTTTGATCGTCAACGATCTCCAATCTCGCCGACTTGCCTTTCAGATCGCGCACATCCCACTCGTGCGGCTCCAATCGCTCGTTGTTGCGACCCGTGGCCGTCCGCGCGACCTTATCATCGACAACCAAATTGATACACGTCTTGCCTGCGTGGGCACCGCCGCCGATCAAGAAACCGATGTAATCGTGCTTTATCTGGAACGACCGAGAGCGCATACGTCCGGTTAGATCGTCGTTATTTCGATAGGAGTTGACCAGACGCTGACCGTGATAGCCTGTTACAGACTGCTGATTGGGGAACGTGCCAGGCGCCGGCCCATCGCCGAATGCATCGCCTGCGACTTCCCAGCCATCGTACTTCTCGCTTTCGAAGTCGTCAAATATCTCCCAGTCCGGCGCGGACTGCAGGACTTCTGGCTGGACGTTTGCCAGTAAGAGCGCCCCCTTCGCGGCGATGCACTCGTTGGCAGCGGCTAACAGCGCGGGGTACTTTGGCTCTTGCGGATGGCTCCAGCCGACGCGATCCAGGTAGACCATGGGCAAACTTTCGGCCAGACTGCCGTCCCGCCGCCGAGCATGCACCGGCCCGGGCAGAAAGCGCGTCTCGTCGCGATACGGGTTGGGCGCGTTCGGCAAAGTCGCAAAGATCTCTCCTCTTGCGGCCTGGCGACTCACATTGGTCAGCGTCCATCGAAAAATGGCGCAAGGCAGCGAAGAGTTCTCGACGTCCAATGGAATGAAGGGATTGAACGCTTCTAGCGTCGCTTTTAGAGGCTGACTATCGAACGTCAGTCGGGCGATGGGGTAACCGCCCTCGAACTCCAAGTTTCCGATCGGCTTTGTCGAACCCTCGCCGACTGATTGCAAGACCCGGGTTTGGCCATTGGCCGTCAGCCCAAAGTAGGCGTTTGGCAGTCGTTCTTCGGTGAAGTTGTTGGCAACCTGCCAGACCGCCAATCGCCCTTGCCCGTCCAGCCACACGGTGCCCGTACCAATGCCGCCAATGGGCATCATGACGTATTCCAGATTCCGGCCCATGTATCGCCTCGGTCTATTGATCAGAGGCAGGTCGTCCTTCTGTCGCCCTATGGGCGGCAGTGGCGCGATGGCTGCCCTCCGTCGAGCAGATGCCGAGGTGAGTCGAACAATCTCCTCGCGGGGCGCAGGCTCTCCACAATTGCCGCCCGAACAGCCGCAGTCTCGCGGCATCGTCTAATTACCTGGCCGGTGCGGGCTGTTGTCTAGCACGGTTTGGATCTCTTTGGCCGCAGTGTCCAGCGCGGCTTTGGGCGCTTTTTGTCCGACAAAGGCGAGGTTGAGCTCGCGCTGGAGGATGCTGAGCATCTCGGAGTAGTCCGGGATGTTCCAAAAATCGCGCGTGAAGGGGATGCTATCTACCACGGCCTTGTTTCGCGAATTGAGCGCGGATTGATACTCTAGAAGGTCTTTACGGCCCGATACCAGCGCGCTGCTCGGATCGTCCAGCATGGCCTGTTGCGTTTCTTTGCTCATTAGCCACTGTAGGTAGAGCCAGGCTTCTTTCTTGTTCTTGGAGAAGGCGCTGATTCCGCTGGCTTGGCAGCCATAGATGGCGGCGCGCCTTATTTGGCCGGTTGCGGGGTCTTTAACGCCAGGCACGATGGTGTAGGCCATCTTGCCCATTACCTTGGACTGCTTGGGGTCTTCCAAAAACGCGCCGAACGTCGCCCAAAACTGCCCCATACCGACTTGACCTTGCGAGAAGGCGTTGAATACTTCCTCGTTGCCCCAGTTGGCGCTCTCCTTGGGCACGATCGCCAAGGGGTTCATCCAGGTGCAGAAGAACTCTAAGGCTCGAACGTTTTCCGGACTGTTGAGTATGCCGTCCGTTCGCCAGGTCTGCGCGTCCCAGATGTCGCCTCCGAAGCTCCAGAGAATGGGCAGGAAGTCTTGGCAGATGTAGTCTCCCGACCGGGATGCATGGGTAACGGCGCCATGAAATCCGGGTTTGGTGATGCTTTTGGCCAATGCGGCAAAGTCTTGCCAGGTCTCTAACTTGGATGGGTCGGTTACCAGGTCGCTTCGATAGAAGAGAATCTGCGCGCCGTTCGACCAAGGGAAGCCATAAACAGGGGTTTCCTTGTAGGCTGTGAACTTTCCTTCGTACAGGTCGCGCTCGTCTGTGGGATACTTGCCCGAACGGTAGGCCCACTGCTCTACAAAGTCGTCGAACGAAATCTTGGCGTCGGAACTGTTTAGATACTCCTCGGTGTCCAGCCGTTCCAGTCCTTTGCCGGCGACGAACGAGCCGAGCCACTGGCTGTCGTAGTGGACGATGTCGTATTCGGCGCTTTGCGATCGCATAACGTTGTTCATCTTGGTCTCGATGTTGTCGTATCGGTTGGTCTCCAAAATGACTTTGATGCCGGTTTCTTTGGTGAATATTTCGTCCGCCAGTCGCTGTTCGACCGTAGCCTGGGGCCAGTTTAATGCGAGCACTTTGATCGTCTTTTGTCCGGTCGTCGATCCGCCTCCGCTTGCGTCCTCTTTCTTGTTGCATCCCACCAACAAAAGTAGCGCGAGGCCTATCCATAGCGCTCCGTTTCTCAATGTTCTAACCTCCCTGTTTCTCCGAGTTGATCTTGAGTTCGTCTCCATCGGCTGTGCGAAAGAAACACGATCGGTAGTTTTCGTGGCACGCCGGGCCGGTTTGGTCGACCATGATTAGCAACGCATCTTGATCGCAATCGATGCGGATTTCCTTGACCTGTTGGATGTGTCCGCTGGTTGCTCCTTTGACCCAATATTCTTGTCGCGAGCGGCTCCAATAGGTGGCGCGGCGGGTCTCAAGAGTGCGGCGAATCGATTCTGCGTTCATGTAGGCCAGCATCAACACATCGCCGTTCTGGGCGTCTTGGACGATGGCCGGTATCAGCCCGTTGGCATCGAACTTGAGACCCTCGATCCAGCCCATTCTTTAGGTGATGGTCATCTTGAGCGTTACCGTTGCGGGCTGCTTTCGCCCGGCGCCGTCCTTGATGGTGAGCGTGATGGTGAATTCGCCCGCCTTTGGGAATCGGTGCCGCAAGGTCGCTCCGGACGCATCAACCTCGGCGGAATTCCCGCTCATCAGGTTCCATTCGTAGACCAACGGCGAAGAACCGCCATCGCCAAATGCGTAGAGCAGTATCTCGTCGTTGCTGGCGACGATAATGCGGGGGCTTTGTCGCGAGTCGTATTGAACGCCGTTGATCACGGCCAGAAAATAGCCCTGAATCGGCGTGGAATCGGTCGCCACGCTGATCTCGCCGATGTAGACGGTCGATCGCGCATCGCCGGATATTCCGATGCGCTTGATAATGCCGTTTGAACGGGCTAGGTCGGGGATCGCGCTTAGCGGAATCGCCATCGGATACCACTGCGTGTTGGCGGCCTTCACCTTGTCGATTGTGTGCAGGCTCTCGGTCAGCTTTCCGTCGGTGGTTTCGATGACGATTCGGATCTTTGATAGGGTCATCGGGCGCGACGAGCCGGACGCTTGCTCGACCGGCAATCGTAGCGCGACTTTCATCAATGCGCCGGGCTGTTGCAAGGCTTGGCTGACGTCTCGGCCGCGCTGAAAAGCGATCCATCCGCCGCCGTGAAGTCCAAAGAACGTCGTCTTGAACGAGTTGCCGTTGAGCGCAACTTCGTTCGTCTCTTCAATCTTGCCCGATCCAAACGATGCGATTTGGATATCGGAGTTGGCCAGCGGCTGGCCGTTGTATAAGTCCTGCGCGCAGGCGGCAATGACCCAAGTCAGGCCAAAGCCGACGGCGAGCGTCTTGATCCAGTTCATTCAAGCAACCTCCGTCAGGTTAGACGTTTCGACGCTCGTTTGCGCTTTCCTGCGTCAGGCTATTTCTTCTTAGGCGCCTCTTCTTTCTTGATGAAGCGTCCGGTCTTGGGGTCGCGGGCGGGGGTCGATTTCTTGGCCGCGTCGTCTTTCTTGATGAATTGGCCGGTTTTGGGGTCGCGGGCCGGCGTTGATTTCTTGGCCGCGTCGTCCTTCTTGATGAACTGGCCGGTCTTGGGGTCGCGGGCCGGCGTTGATTTCTTGGCCGCGTCGTCTTTTTTGATAAACTGGCCGGTCTTGGGGTCGCGTGGTTGCGGCTTTGTCTCGGTCTTGTTCTGCGCCATCGGCGCGGTCAGCAGCGCCAAAAGCGCTACGAGTGCGATAATCAGTCTCATCTTATGCCTCCTTCTTGGCCATCAATGCCCATCGGACAAATCGAATCTTAGGTCCCAACGGTCGGCTGCGCCTGTACACGCCGTCGCCTTCGCGAGATCCGCCCGAGTTGGTATTGCCCTCGATCGTCTTAACCCGAACGATTGTACCCGCCTCGTCTTTGACGACATCCAGCACAAATCCAACGTGCGTCGCATCAAAGGACTGGGGCGTCAGCACTTTGTAGATTAGAAAGCAGTCGCCCTGTTGCGGCGCCGATTTGAGCAGGTTGTTCTTCTTGGCCCAGTTGTGAAACACGTCGCAAGAAGCGGTGTTGGGGATGATCGACTTGCGGCCCAGTTGCTTGGCTGCCTGTTCCTCGCACCAGTTGACGAATGCCATGCACCAAGGATTGCCAGCGGGCAGGCCGGTCGATTTGAGGTAGGCCGTAACTTGGGGCCCGGCGTTGGTGCCCAGTTCTTTGACGCCGACTTGTGAAGCAGCGACTGCCAGCGTGGTCTTCACGATCTCGTTCATGCTTGCTCCTTACTCAGCGAGTAATACGGATGCTGCGATGGTCTTCGTACTTCTTCCCGAACATGTCGGTCGTTCGCACCCTGATCCGCTTGATTCCAGGGCTCATGTTAGCCGGTAGGCGGGCCGCCCAAATGTGGGGCGATTTGATAATTGCCGGCAGTTTTCTGCCGGGCGGCGGAATCGGTCCTTCTTCTATCGCCTTCATTGCTTTGTAGAACGGGTCTTCCATGTCCTTCTTTTCCATTGGCGTCCAGGTATTGCCGTTATCGACCGACATTTCGACTTTGGACTTGATCGACCCGCCAAAAACGTTGGCGACGACCTCGGTGTTGGCCGTCTCGGTAGAAGCGACCGTTTCGGGCATCCAAATGTTCATTTGGTGGCTCTTGGGCCTACGGGCGGCCTTAAACTCCCAGTCGTACTTTGTGCCATCGAAGGTCATGATGGCGTAGCCGTTGGGCGCTCCGTCGCGCATGGTGGTGTGCGGGATGCCGTTCTCGTCCGGCACCCCCGACCACCAACTTCCGCAGGTTGTAACGTTGATTATGTGGTGATGCGGCTCGATGCCTTGCCAGCCGTCCTCTTTCGTGATGAACCGATGCTCTTGATAGTGCGTGTGAGCGGAGATGGAAAGCGCGAAGGGCCTTTGCTCGATGATCCGATAGAGCTCCTGTCGGTCGTTGACATTGACCAATGGGATGTGCATCATCAGCACGACCAGTTGGTTTTTGGGGATCATGGAGAGGTCGTTTTTGATCCAACGCATCTGTTTGGGTCCGAAGGCGCCGTTGTAGTTCTGCCCGGTCCAGTTCACATCGTCTAAGACCATGAAGTGCACAGAGCCGTAATCGAACGAGTAGTAGTTGGGTCCAAAATGGCGGTGGAAGGTCTCGTCGGAATCTTGGTCGTCGGGGGAATCTAAGTTGATGTCGTGATTGCCCAGCACGTTGTACCAAGGGATACCGATCAGGGCGATCGCGTTGATCATGCCGTCGAACACGTCTAAGTTGTCAAAGACGATGTCGCCTAGGGTAACGCCAAAGGAGGCGTTGGTGCCGATCGCCTCGGCGATCACATCGTGCGCGAGCCAATCCACTTCTTGCTGATTGCGCGGCTGAGTGTCGCCGAACATCAGCGCCTTGAACACTCTCGGCTCGCGCTGAGGGTAGAGCGGAAAATCGATCGAACCGGGCAATGGCCCGGTCGGAGGCACACCGCGATACCTTACGGGGCGCGATCCCTGAGGCTTGTGGATATAGAAAAACTGAGGCAGCATCTTCTCGCTGATAGGTGTGCGCCAGCCTTTTGGCTTGACGACGAAGAGGATGGTGTCGTCCGTTACGGGCAATCGGTATCGGCCGTCGCGATCGGTTACGACGATGTCTTCCTGGTTCGAGACTTTGATGCCCGCCAGTCCGCGCTCGCCGGAATCGCGGCGTCCATTGTTATTGGCGTCGTGAAACACGTAGCCTGTAGCGATCTGTGGCTGCTGGAGCGAAGATCGATAGGCGTGGATGCCTTGTGCGGCGAGCGTGAAGGAGAGAACGGCGAGAAAGAGGATCGGCCTTTTCATAACATCGCCTCTTTCGGCGGTGAGGCGGGCTGTCCTGCGTTAAGGATTTGTGAAAACGCCCTGGCGATGAATCACCGCCAGGGCGTAGAAGTTTCGACCGACTTTGCTTGACTTTAGGCTTTTCGGCGTCGGCGGGCCAAGAGAGCAAGACCAGCGCCAAGGCCGAACAGGCTCATAGGCTCGGGGACCAACTCCAGGTAACGTCCGCCGCCCGAATAGACCAGACTGGAGGTGCGCGTCGTTACGTTAAAGACGTGCGCGCCCGAGCCATTGGTCCACATGATGTTGCCGTTGCCCAGCTGAATGACGCCGCGAGCGCCCGATGCGGCAAACGACTCGATCAATGCGCCCGTGTTGACGTCCAGCCGGACTACGTTGTTGGACGAGAAGCCCGCAACCAGCACGTTCCCATCGGCCGCATAGTTCATCTGCTCGGCAAAGTTCAGCGAGGTCGAGTTGTGAAACGCCCCGATCGAACCGCCCGCCAGATTGAATTTGTGGATGTCGTTGTTGCCAGAGCTCGAAGAAACCAAGATGCCGCCTTGATGCGCCAGAATGCCGAACGGACTGGGGGCCAATCCCGTGGTCGTGAACGATCCCATCGGGTTGCCGTTCGTGTCGAACATTACCACCGCATTGCCGGGTGCACCGTTTGCGGTGCCTGCGTTGGTTACGTAGACGGTGCCAGCCACTAACCCCATGCCGCGGATGTTGTCCAGGCCAGCGGTTCCGATTTGTCCCAGCGGCGTGCCCGTCATGGACCAACGAGAAACTCGGTCGCCTCCTTGTTCAGACACCCAGATCTCGTTGCCAACGACCATGGCGTGGATCGGTGTGCCGCCTGCCAAAGCGAAGAGGTTAGGATTCATCACGGAGCCGTCAAACGGATCGAACGTTACGATGCGGTTGTTGGTACTGTCCGGCATCATAATGTACGGTTGTGCCAACGCGCCCGAAGCAAGCAAAGCGGCAGCCATCAAACTTCCAAGGAAATTCCTCATTGTTGTCACCTCGAGAAAAGTATAAGGCAGAATTGCCTGAAACGACCAGGCAATTCTGCCAGTAAGGTCAAAGCGCCTTTGAATTAGCAGCCGACGCCGAAATTCTCTAGAACCAGCGCAAGGTCCGTATCGTCGACGACGCCGTCAAGGTTCAGGTCGGCCTGGACGCCTTCGCATCCCATGCCGAACGACTCCAGGCCGATGGCCAGATCGGTGTCGTCCACACAGCCATCGCCGTTGACATCGCCGGGGCCATTCAGGCGGATCAGTTGGAGGTATCGACCGCCGCCCGCATATATGAGCGCCGACGAGCCCGCAACCACGTCGCGGATGTGCGCGCCCGAGCCATTCGTCCACATGATGTTGCCGTTGCAAAGTTGGATCACGCCGCGAGCGCCCGATGCGGCAAAAGAGTCGATGAGGGCGCCGCTATTTACATCCAAGCGAACGACGTTGTTGGACGAGAATCCACCGACTAGGACGTTACCGTCTGCCGCATAAGCCATCTGCTCGGCAAAGTTCAGCGATGTCGTATTGTGAAACGTTCCCAAAGGGGTGCCTGTCAGCGAAAACTTGTGTATGTCGTCGTTCGCCGAACTGGACGACACGAGTATCCCGCTCTGATGCTCCAGCACGCCAAACGGGCCGGGGGCCAGGCCGACCGTACTGAAAGACCCCAATGGTGCGCCTGACGGATCCAGCATCACGACCGCATTGCCAGGGGCGCCATTGGCAGTACCAGCGTTGGTTACGTAGATCGTGTCGCCAACTCGGCCCATTCCGCGAATGTTGTCGAAGCCTGCTGTACCGATCTGACCCAGAAACGTTCCCGTTAGAGACCAGCGCGAAACACGATCGCCGATCTGCTCGGACACCCAGATCTCATCGCCCACCCGCATGGCGTGGATCGGCGTTCCGGCTGCTAAAGCAAAGTAGGCGCCATTGATCACGCTGCCGTCTTGCGGGTTGAAAAGCACGGTTCGGTTGTTGGTACTGTCAGGCATGATTATGACCGCCTGAGCGAAAGTGCCGACGCATGCAAGCGCGGCAAGAGAAGCAAACAATCCTTTCATGGTAATCACCTCGTTCGATAGTTTACCTCCATCTGTCCTCGGCAACACTGACACGTTTGCGGGGATTGTGGGCTATGATAATGCACTATGGAGTTTGGAGCGTGGGCCGACCAATACGCGGCGTTCAGACCCCGATATCCAGTGGGCCTGTTCGATTTTATTGCCGATCAGGCGCCGGGACGACGCTTGGCCTGGGATTGTGCGACAGGCAATGGGCAGGCCGCGATCGACCTGGCCGAACGGTTCGAGAGGGTCTGCGCGACGGACAAAAGCGAAGAACAGATCAGTCGGGCGACGGCCCATTCGCGTATCGACTATTCGGTGCAGGCCGCCGAAGCGACTGACTTCCCTAATGCCTGCTTTGATGCGATCTGCGCGGCGCAAGCCGTCCATTGGTTCGATGTTGAGCGCTTTTATGCCGAGGCCGTGCGCGTAGCACGCCCCGGCGCGGTGATCGGCATTTGGGGGTACACCGATTTCAACGTCTCTCCGGCGTTCGACTCGGCGTTCAGAGAGCGCGTTTTGGAGCCAGTAAAGGGCGATTGGGCGGGCGGCGTTCGACTATTGACCAACGGTTATCGAGACATTCCCTTCCCGTTCGAACGCATTGAGACGCCTCCCTTCAGCATTGAAGTTACCTGGGATTTGCCTCGGCTGATGGCCTATGTGAACACTTGGTCGGGCGTTCGGCGATATGTCGAACGGACTGGAATCGGCCTTCTGTCAGAGGTCTATCCCCTTCTGGCCGCGGAGTGGGGCGATCCCGCAACCCCGCGCCCTATCGCGATGCCGCTGTATGCGATGATGGGGAGGATCTGACTTCCGACAGATAGAAAAAAGCAAATCGGCGGCGTTGTACGCGAACGGCAAGCACTGGGTGCAGGCTGGAAGGCGTTTGCCAGCGATCCTAACCGTTCGAGCAATCTAATGCTCTAAATGCTTTCTCATCCGCCTCCGAATCGCCCAAATAGAAAGCCCTATGATTAGGACGGTCCCGCCCGAATAACTGACCATGTGCGCGATCGCGACGGCGAACAGTCTACGATCCGCGACTTTCTCATCCCAGCCCAGAACAAAGCCGCCGAACAGATAAATCGCCAACCCTGAGAGCATGGCTAATGCCCATAGAACGGCCAGACACTTCAGCAGCGCGGGTTGAATGTCCCTGGCCTCTAACTTAGGCAGGCGACCCGCCCTGCACGCAGCGCCCATCAACAATCCGCCGAACAGTCCCATCCACCAGGTTGCCCAGACGCCCCAGATCAATGCCAATGCCAACGGCGACTTTGTGTCGATTATCACCGGGTGATGAGGCGGCAAAAAGTAGGCTGGACTGACGTGCGCCGTAACAAGGTCGTGCGCGATTCCATACGCGACCGATGTCCAAACGCCCAGCCAGACGATGCGCCAGTAAGCCACTTTATGGCTTTGAATATCGCGGTTGGTAGAGCTGGATTTTAAGGCCTCCTGGAGCCTCGAAGAAAGTTACCAAGCCATAGCCGTGATCCTCGATATCGCCGGCAAAGACGACGCCGCGCGCTTTCAGCGATTCGACCGTCGCGGCCACGTCGTCGCAGTAGAAGGAGATGCCCGCGCTGTTGCCGTCCGCCTCGTGGCAGCCTACTTCTCCGGCTATCGGATAGATCGGCCAATTGCCGCCCGCGTCGAACCAATCGAGCCCAAGTTTCTCCTTAAAGAACGCCCGCAGCTCGTCGGCTGCGGGCGAATAGAACATTGCGTGCACGCCTTTGATCATGATTCCTCCTAATGGCAGCCTAGACCGAACGATTCGAGCGCGATGGCCAGGTCGGCATCGTCGACGATGCCGTTGCCGTCTATGTCGCTGGCCGGATTGGTAGAGCCAAAGTCCTCCAACACTTGTGCCAAGTCCGCATCGTCCACACAGCCGTTGTTGTTCACATCGGCCGCAGGCTGAAGATTGATGGAGAACACGAACGGCTCACCCGGGCCATTGGTATAGACCATCCCGATGCTTGCTAACGAGCGCGCAGGATCGACAGCGCCGACATACTCGAACAACCGCGCGGCGCGACGAAATTCAAAGCGCCAGGCGGTCTCGATCAGGTTCTTTTGCGCGCGATCCATGCCGCCTAGGATGGTCGGAACGGGCGCCGATGCGTTGAACCAGTCGGGGACGGGCGTTGTTTCCGATCCCGGATCGCCGCTGTCGTAATGTCGCTCTACGGCCAGTTCTGATCCGCCGTTCGCCGATGAAATTACGACGCCGACTCGCTTATATCGTCCCGGCGGCACATCGACGGTAACGGCGTTGAACAGCATGGCGATCGCGTTTTGACTGCGATAGTCGGCCAGCAGATGGCGACCCAGCCCGGTGTTGGTCGAGGTCAAAAGCCGGTCGTTCGGCACCCCCACAGAGGCAAACGAAGCGGTCGGCGCAGTGTAGTTGAAAGTGTTGAACTGATCGAAGAACCCGCCCGCATCGGAGCTTGGGCCCGTACCGTCAAAGACGGCGTCTGTGTTGGCCAAGCTGCTGAGGTCGATCTGGAAAGACGTAGCGCCAACGCGCGCAGTAACCGCGAACAGGCTGGCTGCGGTCCGACCTGGGTTGGACAGGTTCGTACCTTCCACCACAATGTGCGTTATGGTTTGTCCGCCGGTCGGCAGGATGGTCGACTCAAAGAGCCTGCAGGCGTTCGCACTGTGCAGGTTCCATCGGTTTTGGGCTGCGCTCCACTGTACGCGATCGCGTCCGGTTACAGGTGACGGCACGCCGCTGGCCGCATTGAACCAGTCGGGCGCCCGAAAGCCGTTTTCGAACACCTCGGTCGAGTTGTCGGCGTAGTGCACGGTAACTCTCAGAGTAGAGTTGCCGTCGGCCGAGGCGCCTAAGAACCCAATCTCATCGGTAGGCATGTGGATGGGGATCGAGGCGCTATCCCCGGTAAAGAACTTGATCGCGTTCGCGCGCGAATAGTCGCCCAGTTGATAGAAGCCCATAGCGCCGAGCGAAGGGACGATTCTATTGGCGGGCAGTCCGTCTGCCGTGAAGCCAAGACCGTTAGCGATCAGGTTGTAGGTGTTGAGCGCGTCGAAGTAGCCGTCAAAGTCGGCGCCCGTGTCCATGTTGTCAAAAATCGTATCGGTGGTGTAGTGGGTCGACAGATCGGCGCGAACTTGAGCAAAGGCAGGCAAGGTCGCCAGGAATAGCGCGGCAAAAACAATGCGCATCATAGTTCCACCTCCGATACATAGTACAACATTAGTCCGGCGGATTCCTTCATTGTTGAGAGCGCGTCGGCTTGCCGGAGTTTTAGCGCTCGGCTTCTCTTGCGCCGGAACAACGATCTTCATGAGCGTGTTTGGAGTTTACCTATTGGCGTGGATTCGTACTCAAAGTTGTGCTACATTTTTTGCAGATTCCCGTTCCATGATAAACGTGAGCGGCTTTTGAATCGAGAGGTCTGCCTCGAACCTTCCTTAGGGCGCGGTTTAGTCGATTTTGCGAGGTTGGTTCGGTGCGGCGTCCTGCGGAGGGAACAGAGTTCCTCTTTTTGGGGGCGTCCCCGGCGGATTTGTACTCAGATTCTCAGCCTCCACACCTACGGGCGTGGAGGCATCGCAACCTCGCAGCGCACATTAATCCTCACCCCTTTATATCCTCCAGCCTTGCGGAGAGTTTGCGCAGGCGGTCGAGGAGTTCCTGTTCCCAGTCGCGCTCTTTTTGGACGATCTCGGGGTTTGCTTTTTCTAGGAACTGGGGATTGCGGAGCTTGCCTTGGGTTCGTCTGAGGTCGGCCTCGGCTTTAGCGATTTCGCCTTGAAGGCGCGCGGCTTCCTTTTCCAGATCGATCATGCCTTCAAGCGGGATTGCGATCTCGATGCCGCCGATCACCTGCGCCACGGATTTGCCTTGGGGGGCGCCGATCTGTGCCGATTGCATCCAGGCCAGACGTTTGATCAGGTCGAGGTCGTTGTGAATGCACTGCCGCATCGTCTCATCGTCGGTCTGCAGGTAGGCTGTGCCGGTTACGTTGCCGGGCGAGACGCCCATCTCGGCGCGGAGGTTGCGGATCGTGCGGATCGCTTCGAAGAGGCGTTCTGCCGAGTTCTCGCTGTCTGGGTCGCGCGGCAGTTCGTTTGGATCGGGGAACGGCGCTTGCATGATGCTCTCGCCTTGGTGCGGCAGCGCTTGCCAGATCTCCTCCGTAATGTGCGGCATGAACGGGTGCAACAGCCTCAGCGCTCGGTCGAGCACGAAGACCAAGACCCGTTGCGCATCCCGCCGCGTCAAGGGCTCTTGCAGCCTTGGTTTCACGGCCTCCACATACCAGTCGCAGAACTCGTTCCAAATGAACTGGTGCAGGGCGTCCGCTGCCTCGTTCAGTTGGTAGCTCTCAAATCCCTCGCGCACAGCCTGGCTGGCCGCTGCCAACCGGCTCACCATCCAGCGATCCATCAGAGTGAAGGAGCTCGGCAGATTGTCATCGTACTCGGCCAGGAACTCCGAATCCAGGTTCATCAGCACAAATCGGGCGGCGTTCCAGATCTTATTGGCAAAGTTGCGGGCGGTGGTAACGCGCTCTTCGTGAAATCGGATGCTTTGTTGCATCCCCGCCTGGCTCAGTAGAGACCAGCGCAGAGCGTCCACGCCGAACTCTTCAATAAGGTCTAACGGATCGACCCCGGTGCCCAGCGATTTGGACATCCGTTTGCCCTCTTTGTTCAGCACTGTGGCGTAGATATAGACCTGATGGTAGGGGATTTCGCCCATGTGGTCCATGCCGGTCATGATCATGCGGGCGACCCAGAGGTAGAGGATGTCGCGCGCGGTGATGAGCAGGTTGGTCGGGTAAAAGCGCTCTAGCATGGGGGTTTGCTTGGGCCAGCCCATGACGGCGTGGGGCCAGATGGCGGACGAAAACCAGGTATCGAGCACATCGGGGTCTTGGATCAGTTCGCTGCCGCCGCATTGCGGACAGACATCCGGTCGGTCTCGCTGAACGATGGGGTTGCGGCGGCGAACCAAACGCCACGGCTCGTGCGGGTCGCTCGTCGCCTCAAAGTCGTCTGGATGACAGGTTCGGCAATACCAAGCGGGTATCTGGTGCCCCCACCAGAGTTGTCGGGCGATGTTCCAATCGCGAACGTTGCGCATCCATTCCAGGTAGATTTCGCGATACCGTTCGGGCACGAACGTTACTCGATCCTGCTCGACGACCTCAATGCAGGGTTTGCTGAGCTCGCTCATTCGGCAGTACCACTGCTCGCTCAGAAGCGGTTCGATCACGCTGTGGCATCGCTCGCATCGGCCTAGGGGCACTCGATAATCCTCGACCGATTCGAGCAGTCCCTGTTCTTCTAAGTCAGCGACGAGCGCTTTTCGGGCTTCGAATCGATCTAGGCCGTGGTATTTGGTCAAAAAAGGATGCTCAGGTTGTCCCAGTTCTTCGCGGATTGCCAATGTATCGACCGTTGCGTCCTCGGCCAGCATCACGGGGCGCGGCAGATTGTGCCGGACGCCGATTTCGTAGTCGTTCGGGTCGTGCGCGGGGGTTACTTTTACGGCGCCGGTGCCAAATTCGGGATCGGGATAGTCGTCGGCGATCAGTTCGACTTCCCTTCCGACCAGGGGCACGGTCAGGCGCGCGCCGATCAGACCGGCATATCGCTCGTCCTTAGGATTGACAGCCACGGCCACATCGGCCAAGATCGTCTCTGGGCGCGTGGTCGCGACCACGATATAGCCTTCCCGCCCGACCAAGGGATAGCGCACTTTATAGAGCTTTGCGGCTTCTTCTTCGGTTTCGATTTCGATGTCCGATATGCTGGTGCGGCATCCCGGGCACCAGTTGGCAATTCGCTGACCTATGTAAAGGTGTCCGTCGCGCCACCATCGTTCAAAGGTCTCGTAGACGGCGCCGGTGTAGTCGTCATCGCGGGTGAAACGGGTAAAGCGCCAGTCGAACGAGCAACCCAAACGGCGAAACTGATTGAGAATGGCGCTACCGTACTCCTGGCGCCAAGCCCAGACGCGGCGCACAAACTCCTCGCGGCCGATCTGTCGACGGTCGATGCCCTGCTTTCGCAGCTCGCGCGAGACCACGTTTTCCGTGGCGATGCCGGCATGGTCGGTGCCGGGCACGCACAGCACGTTGTCGCCCATCATTCTTCGCCAGCGTATAATCAGGTCGTGGATTCCATAGCAAAGGGCGTGGCCCATGTGCAGCGATCCGGTGATGTTGGGCGGGGGGATGGCGATGCTGTAGCGCGGGCGGGCGTCGTCCTCGATGTCGGCGTCGAACAGGCCCTTGTCGGTCCACCAGGCATAGGTTCGCTGTTCGACCGAGGCCGGATCGTACGTCTTGGGCAGCTCTTGCGACGGATCGAATTCGCTCATTGGGGCGGTTATTGTACCTTCCGCACAGGTTGACGGTTGGGGTATAGTTGATGAAGGCAGAAGCAGTCGATCCCCCTATCGATTTTCGTCGGGCATTATTCATGGAGGATCGTCATGGGCAAGTACATTTTTGTTACGGGCGGCGTCGTTAGTTCTATCGGCAAGGGCATCGCCACCGCAAGCATAGGACGGATGTTGCGCAACCGGGGCTTTAGCGTGGCTCCGATCAAACTGGACCCCTACATCAACGTCGATGCGGGCACGATGAACCCCTACCAGCACGGAGAGGTGTTCGTTACCAACGACGGCGCGGAGACCGATCTTGATTTGGGGCATTACGAGCGCTTTATGGATGTGGACTGCGTTCGGGATTCCAATGTTACAGCCGGTCGGGTTTACAAGGCCGTCATCGATAAGGAGCGCAAGGGCGACTACCTGGGCAACACGGTTCAGGTCATTCCTCACATCACCAACGAGATCAAAGAGCGCATCCTATTGGCTGGGCGATTGCAAAATGCGGACGTGGTGATTGCCGAGGTGGGGGGCACGGTGGGCGACATCGAGGGTCTGCCGTTTCTAGAAGCTATCCGGCAATTGAGAAAGGACGTCGGTTCGGAAAATTGCATGTACATTCACGTTACGATGATCCCTGGCGTAGGGCCGTGGGACGAACTGAAGACCAAGCCGACCCAGCACAGCGTCATCAAGCTGCGCGAGATCGGAATTGCGCCCGATGTGCTGATTTGTCGTAGCAAGAAGCCGCTGTCGGAAGAGATGCGGGACAAGATATCGATGTTTTGCGATGTGCAGCGCGCAGGCGTGATCGAAGCTCTCGATGCCGAGACGATCTATGAGATTCCCTTGATGTACGAGCGTTCGGGATTGGGCGATCTGGTGGCGGATCGGCTTGGCTTGCCGCGAACAGAACCGGCGAACATGATGGAATGGGAAGAGATCGCGCGCCGCGCCAATGCGCCGTCCAAGTCGTGCCGGATTGCCATTGTAGGCAAGTACATCGAGAATCGCGACGCCTATCTCTCAGTTCAAGAGGCGCTGATTCACGCGGGCATCGCGCACGATTGCCGAGTGCATCTGGATTGGATCGATTCGACTACGGTTGAAGACCAAGGCGCGGAACGTGCCTTGGCGAATGTTGATGGAGTGGTAGTGCCGGGCGGATATGGCAGCCGCGGCGCCGAGGGCAAGATTTTGGCGATAGAATATGCTCGAACTCGAAATAAGCCTTACTTGGGATTGTGCTACGGGCTTCAAATGGCCGTTATTGAGTTTGCGCGCAATGTGCTCGGGCTGACCGACGCCAACACCGAAGAGAACGACCAGCAGACGCCTTATCCGGTCGTTCATTTACTGCCCGAGCAGCGCAACATTGACGACAAGGGCGCCACGATGCGGTTGGGCGTTTATCCGTGTCGGCTGGAGCCCGGATCTTTGGCCGCGCGCGCCTACGGCGATGCAGTGGCCTATGAGCGCCACCGACATCGGTACGAAGTGAACAACGAGTTTCGCGATCAGTTGGAAGCCGCCGGCATGAGGCTGTCGGGCGTCAGCCCCGATGGAAAACTGGTCGAGATCATCGAACTGATCGATCACCCGTATTTCATTGCCAGTCAGTTCCATCCTGAGTTCAAGTCGCGCCCGAATCGACCGCATCCGTTGTTCTTTGGGCTGGTGCAGGCAGTCTTGGAGCCGAGCGATCGGGCGGTCGTTCAGAGCGCGCAAGCTTCGGCCGTGTGATCATGCCGCTTTCGGTCTATGTGCACGTGCCGTTTTGTCATGTCAAGTGCGGCTATTGCGATTTCAATTCGTTCGCCCTTTCGGGCGAGATCGTCGATCGATTTGTCGATGCTGTGATTCGTGAGATTTCAACTTCGGAGTATAAAGGTTCGAGAGTTGAGACGGTTTTCTTTGGCGGGGGGACGCCGACTTTTCTCTCTGGCGAGCAGTTGGCGCGAATTTTGGCCGCAGTTTGCAGCGCGTTTGAGGTCGAGGGAGAGATCACCAGCGAGGCGAACCCGGGCAGCGTTACGTTGGATCAGTTGCGGGTCATGCGCTCGGCAGGCTTCAATCGCATCAGTTTTGGCGCGCAGTCGTTCGATAGCGGCGAGCTGAAGATTATGGATCGGATTCACTCTCCCGACGAGATCGGTCAGGCGGTCAGATGGGCTAGGGGGGCTGGTTTTGACAATCTGAATCTGGATTTGATCTATGCGCTGCCCGGCCAGGCGATTCAGCGTTGGCGATCGAATCTAAAAGCCGCGATGGCGCTCGAACCTGAGCATTTATCGCTCTATTGTCTGACTTTGGAGCCTAACACTCGTTTTTATCACGACTATCAGAAGGGCTTGCTGACGGTACCGGACGACGATGTTCAGATCGAGATGCAGCGCCTGGCGGAATCGATGACTTTGGCCGCCGGATATCGGCAGTATGAGATCTCGAACTATGCCAAGCCTGGATTCGAGTGCGAGCACAATTTGGTCTATTGGCGCAATCAGGACTATGTTGGGTTTGGTCCGGGAGCGGTTTCTGGCGTCGATGGGTGTCGGTGGATGAACATCAAGCACCCAAGAGAGTACGTTGCTCGCGTTGAAAATGGGGAGAGCCTTGTGCTTGATACCGAGAAGTTAGGGGGTTGGGCGAGGGTCGGCGAGACGATCATGCTGGGATTGCGACTGAACGACGGAATCGATTTGGAGGCGTTGGAATCAAGGTTCTGCCTGCCCGTGCGCGAGAGATTTGCGGAGACTATTCAAATCCTCGCGGCTCAGGATCGGGTCTGCGTTGAGAGTTCCAAGTTGCGCCTGACGGACGAGGGTCGATTATGGGCATCTGAGATCGCTCAGCATTTCTTGTAGACTTGCCAAGAATCGGGGTATAGTTTATGTCTAAGGAGGCCTCTCGATGAGATTGTTGTTTCCCATCGTTGCAGCCGCCTTCCTATGCTTGGGATTCCAAGGCCAGAAGGCGACGGAATCGGACGTGATGATCGGTAAGAGGGCGCCCGCCTTCGATGTAAACGACATCAAGTCCGGCAAAGAGATGTGCTACGTCTGAGTTAACCCGCGAAAAGCGCTGGTCTTGACCTTTGGCAAGACGAGCGATACAAACTGGACCCGTGCGGTTCAGAGAACTCAGAAACTTCAAGAGACGTTCAAAGGCAAACCCTTCTTCGTTGGCGCCGTTGTCGACGACTCCGATTCGAAAATCGTCAGTCAATGGATGACCAAGAACAAGCTGTCGCTCCCTGTTGGCATGGAGTTGAAGGATAAGCAAGGCCAATCCAGATACTCCATCAAGAGCCTTCCCTGCACTATCGTCATCGATACAAGGCGAACGATCGTCTACCGATTTGACGGGGTGAGCGAGGCCATGGAGCGCAAGATGACCGAAACGGTCAAGAAGAGCCTCGAGTAAGTAGGCTCAGAATCTGCGGCATCGGGTCGCGGGCTGAGCCTGCGGCCCTTTTTTTGTGCGAACCGAATCGGCCTTGCGAAGGTATATAGAGTAGGAGAATGAAGGGAGTTAAGAGCAAGATTCTGCGCGGCGACGAGTTTTGCCCGGCCCAGGCGACTATGGAACTGCTGGGTTGCCGGTGGACGATGCAGATCGTCCGAGCGCTGGAGCCGGGAGTCATGCGGTTCAATGAACTGGCAAAGAGTGTCGGCGTCAATCCAAGGACGCTCTGCACCCGATTGCGACGATTGGAGCAGGACGGCATCGTCGAGCGGCGCGTGGTGAGCGCGATGCCTCCCAATGTTGAATACGAATTGACCGCCAAAGGCAGGGCCCTAAACGAAGTCCTGCAACGCTTGATCGATTGGGGCGCGACGTGGATGACCGATCACCAGTAGATCGCGCCTAAGCGCGTCGGTTCGGACACGCCGGTCGTGCCTGGAAAGGAGACGGGCGCATCTCGCAGTCTTGCATCGGCCAATACGGCGAATAGGATCGCCTCTTTCGCGTCTGAATCGATCCCTAGTTCGGAGTATGGATGGAGGCGGAAGCCGTGATTTTCAATCCGTCTGACTAGTTCCTTGTTGTGCAGCCCGCCGCCGGAAATGTAGAGTTCCTTTACATCGTTCGGCGCCCAGCGTTCGATCGCCTGGGCAATGGACCGTGCGGTTAGTTCGGTTATAGTTGCAATGTGGGCCAACGGGTCGGCCACAGCACTCTCTCCTAGGAACTCTTTGTTGAACAGTTCGCGGCCGGTCGACTTGGGCGGCGGTTTACCAAAGTAGGCAAGGTTGAGATAGGCAGCGAGCGCCCCTTCATCCACCTGCCCTAAGGCTGCCAGTCCTCCATCACGGTCATATTTCTCGCCCGTTGCCCGAGCGACCAAGAGATCGATCAGGCAGTTGCCCGGGCCGGCGTCAAAGGCGATCATCTTCTCTGGACCGCCGGGTTGCACGATCGTCAGATTGGCGATGCCGCCGATGTTCAGGGCGATTGCGGGGGCGCGATCTTTTAGCACGAGCCAATCGAGATAGGGGACGAGGGGCGCGCCTTGGCCGCCAGCCGCTATATCGGCGGTACGAAAGTCGGCGACCACGGGCGCTTGCAGTCGCCGCGCTATGACTGCGGGCGAGCCGATTTGCACAGTGTTGGCAAACGGTCCGTTCGGCTCGTGCCAAACCGTTTGACCATGACTGCCGACGACGTCCACAGCCTGTAATCCGGCGGAACGGATAGCCTCCGTTCCAGCGTCCGAGAAAAGTTCGCCTAGTTCGCGATCTAACTTAGCGTAGAGCGCGAGCGAACCGTTATCGATCAAGTCGAACAGGGCGAGCCGGGTGGATTCGGAATAGGGTTGACATACGCTTGACAGAGTTTCGATCGTTGGCGGATCGCCGCTCAATCGGACGACCGCCGCGTCGATTCCGTCCATCGAAGTGCCTGAAATCAGCCCAAGCGCGATTCGCTCGGCGCCCAAGTCAAGCAAAAGTCTCATTCTCTTCCTTTGGTGGGCGCGACATGAGCGATGCCAGCGCTTGAGCGGGGGTCGTCTCGCCGCGAAGCGTTGCGGCGACGACGCTCATGATGGGCGCTTCTGCGCCGACCCTTGCGGCCAGTTTCTCGCCCTCCATGGCCGTGTTAAAGCCTTCGGCCACCTGGCCCAACTCGTTCAACGCGGTTTGAGGCGGCGCGCCCTCGCCGATTGCTCGACCCAGCCGATAGTTGCGAGAAAGGCGGCTGCAGGCGGTCGCGATCAGGTCGCCCACGCCGCTGAGACCGGTGAAGGTTTCTCGTTTGGCGCCGCACGCAACTCCCAACCGGGTCATTTCTGCCAGCCCTCGAGTAAGCAGCGCGCCTTTGGTGTTGTCCCCAAAACCGAGGCCGTCGCTCATGCCCGCGCTGATCGCATAGACATTTTTGAGACCGCCGCCTAACTCGACGCCTGCCACATCGGAATTGGTGTAAACGCGCAGACAGGCAGACATGAACATGGCTTGCACGGATTTCGCCGTCTCTCGATCGGGCGAGGCGGCGACGGTGGCGGTCGGGACGCCCTGGGCCAATTCTGTCGCCAAGTTTGGGCCCGAGAGAGCGGCGAACCGAGCCGAACCGACGACCTGTAACAGAGTCTCGGAAGGTCTCAATCCGGTGCCCATTTCTAATCCTTTCGAGGCCAGCACATAGATGGGGCTGTCGAAGCGCGCGCGTTCCAACACCTCGCGCGCGGCCGAACAGGGCACGGCTACCACGACGACGGGCGACGGCGCGGGCTCTGTTACGGGACAGAGCGTATCGGGAAACGGCGCATTGGGCAGGTACCGCCCGTTAGCTCGATCCCGCTTCATCTGTTCGATCTGTTCGGGGTCTCTTCCCCAAAGATCGACCTTCAGCCCCTTCTGGGCCAACAGGATCGCGAGCGCTGTACCCCAGCTTCCCGCGCCGAGCACCAAGGCGTCAGCCATCGGTCAGGCTCTCGTCGTCAGGTTCGATCGGGCTGAATCGGGTTCGGCATCCGCTGCCGTCGCCCAATCCATAGTCGCCTACGGGCGAATCGGCGCTGGATCGATACTCGTGCCGGCGGCTGCACGATCCGCATCCACCGGTGGGCTTCTCGTCCCAATGCACCTCGCTGGCATGGAAAGTTGCGGTTTCGCGGGACGGCTCCAGTTCGACATGGATGAAGCTCTTGAGGACAGCCAATTCCATCACGCGCCCAACGCCTTGGGGGGTGCGAACCATCATGCCGATCTTGGGCAGCGCGACCCGCATATCGACATACGTGTCGTACTCGTACTTTAGGCAGCACATCAGTTTGCCGCACATGCCGGAGAACTTGACCGGATTGAGGAAGAGGCTTTGATCCTTGGCCATTTTCATGGTTACGGCGGCAAAGTCTTTGAGAAATGTGCTACAGCAGGTGGTCAGCCCGCAGGGACCGATGCCGCCCACGATTTTTGCATGGTCGCGCGATCCGATTTGATAGAGCATCACCCGGCATCGCAACGTGCGCCCGAGGTCTTTGGCGAGTTCGCGAAAGTCGACGCGGCTCTCTGCTGTGAACAGGATCGTCGCCTGCGTGCCTTCCAAGTTGTATTCGGCATGGGCGACTTTTATCGGAACGTTGTGTTTTTTAGCCCTCTCTCGGCAGAGCGCGAAGGCCTGTTTTGCTTTTTCGATGTTTTGCTGCTCCGTTCGCAGATCTTCGGCGGTCGCCTTTCGCAATACGGACTTGAGGGGAGGGTCGATGTCCGACTCTGAGATCAGTTGCGGCGGGAAGGAGACGTCCGCGATCTCGTAGCCTGAGGCGGCCTCGATGACAACGCGGTCGCCCACCTGGAGATCGAGCAGGTTGCCCGGGTCAAACCAGTAAGCCCGCGAAACTCGACGAAAAGCGACGCCCACGCAAAGCGGCATTAGTTGAACGCAGGGAAGATGCGCGCCTGCTCGAAGAAGTTTACCGCATGGCGATCTGGCTGTTTAACGCCCCAATGGGTTGGCACGAAGCCGCCGACGCGCTGGAAAAGGCGGGCATTGAGGTTCTCGGCCTTTGGCGGTCGGGTTCTGGGTGCGTCGGCGCATCGGCGGAGGAGCCCAAAATCGAAGGTTTTTCTGCGATCGAATCGACGGACCGGCGCGCTCGCGCTTTGGGATTGGTGCGGTTAGAGCGCTCGGTTGCGATGGGCGAGTTGCCCGATCTGCCGGTAGAAGCAATGCGAATTGCGTCCGATCGGACCACGGAGACCCTGCTTGTCGCTGGATCGCCTCAATCGGTCGAGGAGTTTGCCCGCTTGATCGGCGCGGACGATCATTCGACCATCTTTTTTGTGAACGCGGCGCCATGAACGAGCAGGAGGAGTTGATCAGGGAGATCGAGCAGAAAGGCGTGCGCGATCCTCGCGTTTTGAAGGCGATTGCCAACACGCCTCGCCGCCTCTATGTGCCCGAGGAGCAGGCGTCCCTCGCGCTCGTCGATCGGGCTTTGCCCATTGGGTTCGATCAAACCATCTCCCAGCCCTCGTTGGTGGCGCTGATTACCGAGCTAGCGGAGATCGAACCAGAAAGCGTCGTATTGGAGGTCGGTGGAGGGAGCGGCTATCAGGCTTCGATATTGGCAAAATTGGCCAGGCGGGTTGTGGTCATCGAACAATGTACCGAGTTGGCGCTACGGGCGCGGCAAGCCTGGAAGAAGGAGGGTTTGACAAACCTTGTATCGGTGATTGGCGATGGAAGCCTTGGGTACCAGCCCTATGCTCCTTACGATGCGGTCGTCATGAGCTGCGCTGCGCCCTCGCCGCCGACCGCGCTAATGGACCAACTCTCGACGAATGGCGGGAGGTTGATCGCCCCTATCGGCGGGCGCGAATCTCAGCGTCTGACCGTATATACCAGGCAAGGCGACGAACTGTCTGTCAGGCATTCGGTCGAGTGCGCTTTTGTGCCTCTTTTGGGCGAAGGCGGATATCGTTAATCGTTTAGACGTTTATCGATTTCGCGCCTGATCTCGTCCCAGGTCGCGTGTCGTCCCGTTGCAAGCTTAGAGTAGACCAATTCTCCGTCAATGGCGAATTCGAACTTGCCTTTGCTAGCAGGGATAATCTCGAACGACTCGATGTACCAGCCGTAATTAGAAAGGAGCTTGTCGGTCAAACTGACCGCTTGCGGCGAGTAGTCTCAAGGCACGCAGTATTCAAGGCTCAAACGGAGTTTTCTCACGAAACCGCCTCCCCATAGAACCCCCAAAGGTGGGCTTTGATTGCGCGAACCTTCACCAGTCGGCCCGCCATCTTGTCGTCGCCTTCGAAATGCATCATTTTGTTCTGTCGGTTAAAGCCGGCCAGCAGCGCAGGGTTTTTCTTGCTTCTGCCTTCGGCCAAGACCTCGAACAGTTGGCCGACCTGAGCCTGATTCTTCTCGACCGTGATTCGATTTTGCAGTTCGATCAGTCTTTGCAACCGGTCGAACTTGGCATCATGAGGAATCTGATCTTCCATCTCTGCCGCGGGCGTGCCCGGTCGAGGGCTGTAGGCGAACATGAAGGCGCCATCGAACCGCAACTCTTCGACGACGCGCAGAGTGTTCTGGAACTGTTCCTCGGTCTCGCCGGGGAACCCGACAATGATGTCCGTGGTCATCGAGATGTCCGGTATGCGGTCTCGGATCTTTTGGGCGATCTCTTTGTAACTGTCGACCGTATAGACCCGGCGCATGGCTTTGAGCACATCATCGTCGCCCGATTGGAGCGGAAAGTGGATGTGCTCGCAGACGGCGGGCAGTTCGGCCATCGCCTCGATCAGGTCGTCCTTAAAATCGCGCGGATAGGGGGAGGTGAACCGGATGCGCTCGATTCCCGGGATGTCGTTCAACAAACTTAACAGCTTTGCAAAAGGCACTCGGCCTTCCAACAAATTCTTGCCGTAGGAGTTAACCGTTTGGCCCAGGAGCGCGATCTCTTTCGTGCCGCGTTCGGCCAAAGCGCGAACCTCTTCAACGATGTGCTCGGTCGGACGGCTTCGTTCTCTGCCGCGAGTCGTCGGCACGATGCAGAAGGTGCAGAACTTGTCGCAACCGTACTGGATGGGCACAAAGGCCTTGAGTTTCGGCGCGCGATCGACGTTGCGCTGGGGCACATCGGTTACGACCGAACCCTTTCGCTCGGGCAGTTCTAGCCGTACGGAGCGGCGCCGAAGCCGCAGCGCCTCGTCCACCATATCGCCCACCTGGCCGACGTGCGCCGTACCCACGATCAAATCGACAAAGGGCGCTCGCTGCTTGATCTCGTCGCCTCGAATTTGCGTCATGCAGCCGCACACGCCCACGATCATTTCGGGCCGCTCGGCTTTGATCTGGCGAATCTCGCCCAAGAGGCTGAACGCTTTGTCTTCGGGTTTTTGCCGCACCGAGCAGGTGTTGAGAAGCACGACGTCGGCTTCCTCCCATCGACGCGCCGGGCGGTAGCCGCGACTCTGCAGAGAGAGACCCATTTGTTCGGAGTCTTCCTCGTTCATCTGGCAGCCCCAGGTTACGATTTTGTACTTGGGCATGGCTGCCGGATTATACCTTCGGCCTATTTTTCGAAGGCGGCGTCGAAGGCAACGTGCGACCGTTCGAAATCGAGACCGCGGACGAACTCGCACGCCTCCATCGCTCCGTGCTCGCGATCCATGCCGCTGTCTTCCCACTCCACCGACAGCGGGCCATTATAGCCAACGTCGTTCAGCGCTCGGATGATCGCTTCGAAGTCGATGCTTCCACGCCCGGGCGAGCGAAAGTCCCAATAGCGCCGCCAATCGCCAAATCCGATGTGGCCGCCAAAGACGCCCGCTTGGCTGGCGTTGCTGCCCTCCCACCAGACGTCCTTGACGTGCATGTGGAAGATGCGGTCTCCAAAGCGACGGATGAAGCCGACATAATCGACGCCCTGATAACCCAAATGGCTGGGGTCATAGTTGAAGCCGAAGCGTCGATGCCCCCCGACCGCCTCGATCGCTCGCTCTGCCGTTACAATGTCGAAGGCAATCTCGGTGGGATGAACCTCGAGCGCAAAATCGACGCCCTCTGAATCAAAGGCGTCCAGAATCGGCTTCCATCGAGAACCGAAGTCTTCAAAACCGCGGTCGATCATGGCGGGAGGAACAGGGGGAAACGAATAGAGCAGATGCCAGATAGAACTGCCGGTAAAGCCGTTGACCACAGCGCGTTTTGGCCTGTTGGGCGCGGCGTCGAACAGTTTGCGCGCGGCTCTGGCGGTGTCGATCATCTCCTGTGCGGCACGCTTTCGGACGCTTTCCGGTTCGCCGTCGCCCCAGATTCGCGGCGGGAGAATGGCCTGATGCCGCTCGTCTATGCGGTCGCAGACGGCCTGACCGGCCAAGTGATTGCTGATGGCGAAGCAAGACAAACCGTGGCGATTAAGGATCTCCCAGCGCGTATGGACATAGCCCGGATCGGCCAGAGCCTGCTGAACGTCAAAGTGATCGCCCCAGCAGGCGAGTTCGATGCCGTCGTATCCGAACGACTTGGCCTTGATGGCCATGGTCTCTAAAGAAAGATCGGCCCATTGGCCGGTGAACAGCGTAACAGGGCGAGCCATGATGTTCCTCCGTTTGCTTTTTGGTTCGACACGGGCAGGGTTCGACCTGCTCAGGTCGAATCAGATTCCATGCGATTTGGCTGGATTATCCTACTCACAGTTCTAAGTTCTGTCGGCGTTTGTCAGTTGCGGTCGGTCGAAGCGATCCCAAGGTCTCAGAGTCGGGTGGCGTTGTTTTGGATCAACGATCCCGGGCGGCCTGCAAGCGGATTTACCGTCTATCTGGACGATCATGCGGTCGCTCAGCTGCCGCCCGAAGCGACCCTCCATCACTTCGACGGCTTGCAGCCCGGAGAAGCCCGCTCCTTCGGCGTTCAGGCGACCTATGCGGATGGAGAGAAGTCGCCCCTTGTAGCGCGAACCGATAGAGCATACGCCCGATTGCCTGACCGTTCTAACTACGATGTCTTGGTGATCGGCGGCACGTCTGCCGGGGTGGGCGCGGCGATCACGGCGGCGCGACTGGGGCTCAAGGTCTGCTTCATCGAAGAGACCAACCGTTTGGGCGGGATGATCGTGAACGGCGTGGCCGTAACCGATGTGCGCAACCCGGCCCGAATCAGCGGCCTGTTCGCCGAGTTCCGCGATAGAGTCAAGGCCTACTATGGCGGCAACGAGACCGGCCTCCGGTATGAGCCTTGGGTCGCCAACATGATCATCAAGCAGATGGTTTACGAAGAGGCGAACATCGATCTGTTTTTCGGCGTTCGGGCGACCCGGGCTCTGAAACGCGGCGCCGCTGTTATAGGCGCTGAGGCCGTAACGCTGGCAGACGGTCGAAAGTCGCGGATCGATGCGGAGATGACGATCGATGCGACGATCGAGGCGGACTACTCCGCATCGGCGGGCGTCAAATATCGAGTCGGACGCGAGCCGCGCACGCTCGAAGAGCCGCACGCGGGGGTGATTTACTACGACCGTTCGACCGACACCCGACTGCCCGGCAGCACCGGCCAGGGCGACCGTCGTTTGCAAGCCTATGCGATGATGCTGTGCGTCAAAGACTACGGTCGACCGGTCGGGCCGACCGAGCCGCCGCCCGGATACGATCCGCGCAAGTATCGCCAGGCGCCCGCCTGGGATCAGAGTTGGAACGCCACCAGCGGGCGATTGATGCTGAACAAGTTCGAGATCAACCAGCATCCTCACGGCTCCGACCTTCAAGAAGTCAACTATAACTGGCCTTGGGCGTCGCCCGAGGAGAGAGCGCGTATCTACGAGATTTACAAGAATCATGTGCTGGGGTATCTGCACTACATTCGCACGGTACAAGGCAAGCCGACCATCTGGCTGGCGGACGACGAGTATCGCGACAACGATGGCTTCCCACCGACTTTGTATGTTAGAGAGGCGCGCCGCATTGTTGGGATCACGGACTTCAATCAGTTGGACGTGATGCAGGCGCGTCAACGGCCCCATCCCGACAGCGTGGCCGTGGGCGATTATGCTATGGATTCGCACGCCGTTAGAGTGAAAGACGACGAAGATCTGCGACACATGGGCGAGGGCGAGTTTTGGATCTTTCAGTACACGCCCTGGTATCAAGCGCCCTATGGCGCGATCGTGCCCAAGGGCGTGAGCAACCTGCTCGTACCGTCCGCAGTGTCGGCCACGCACGTCGCCTATGGCACCTTGCGCATGGAGCCGGTGCGGATGACCCTGGGACAAGCGGCGGGAATTGCGGCCTACCTTTACAAGACGACCGGGCGCCAGCCGGCCGAACTCGATCCTGCAGAGGTTCAGCGCATCTTGACTCGGTTTGGCGTCTATTTGACCTTTTTTACCGATGTCGCCGCGTCTACCCGCCACTTCGACGCGATTCAGTTTCTGGGAGCGCGGGCTTACTTTCCGGAAGATGCGTTTAATCCAGAAGCGCCCCTGACCCGGCAGGAGGCCGCCCGACTCCTCTGGCTTCAGATAAAGACGCTACGGCCAAACATCGAGAGCGACCCTTACTACGCTTCGAGCTACTTTGACGTTACGATCTACCATCCGCAAATGGGCGACCTAGCGAATCTGACGCGCTTGGGCGTTACGCCGTTGCCGGCCAACCGTCGATTTCGACCTGCCGAGAACACGTCCCGGGCCGACTGGGTTCTCTGGCTTGCCAACATGATGGATGTGTTGTCTCCCGGATGGCGGCAACCGGACGCGCCCAATCCCTACGAGGACGGCGACAAACACGCGACTCAGCTTCATCGCTTGGGGGTCGGATCGTTGCTGTGGGACGGGGCAGACGCCATGGGCCGATCAGGGTTGCAGTTGAGACCGGACGACCCGATCAGCCGCGCAGACGCCGCCGCATCGCTTTACTGGCTATACTTAAGGGCCGGACAGGAGGCAAAAAAACAGTGAAAACGCCGCCGACTACTCGACGCGAAGAGTTCAAGGAAACCGTTCACGGGGTCGTTATCGAAGACCCCTATCGATGGCTGGAAGAGCAGAACGCTCCCGAAACCCGCAACTGGCTTGCCGAGCAAGATCGCTATCTTCATTCGATTTTGGACCCTCTGGCTGGCAAGGCTCAGCTTCTAAAGAGGCTTGAAGAGCTCGCCCGATACGACGCCTTTTCGGTTCCCACTCAACGCGGCGACCGCCTCTTCTATAGCCGTCGCAATGCGAACGAAGAACTGACCCGCTACTGCATGACCATTGGCCGCGGGCGCGAGAAGACGCTTTTGGACCCCCATCCGCTCAGCCCTGGGCTGACGACTACCTACACCGTTCACGATTACAGCAACGATGGGCAGAAGCTGCTCTTTGGCGTGCGCGACGGCGGTGCGGACGAAGTGGACGTGCGCCTATTGAACATTGACGATCTTCGAGAGCAACCGGCGCTGCCGGCTGCCCGATACTTGGGCGTTTCTCTCTCGCACGACAACAAAACGATCTACTTTGCTCGGCGCGAAGGCGATCTGCACAACGTCTATGCTTGCGACATCGGCGGGCGCGAGCGCAAGATATTCGAGCATAGCTACGGCAAAGAGACGGGTCTCAGTTGCGGGCTGTCAGAAGATGGGCGATGGTTGGTGATCAGCGCGTGGACCGGCTGGTCGCAAACGGACATCCATCTTTACGACACGGCGACTGGCAAGACGATCCCGGTCGTGGTGGGCGAAAAGGCGACCTTCTCGCCACAGATTATCGGCGACCACGTCTTTATCCTAACCGACCAGCGCGCGCCCAATCGAGCGATCTATCGCGCACCCATTAGCGACCCGCGACGCGCTAACTGGCGTCGGATCATCGACGAATCGGACCAACCGATCCAGAGCATGGACCTTTCTGCCGGTTGGATTTGGCTGGAGTACATGAAGGACGTTACCTCCCGCGTCGTGCGCTTTGATCCCGACGGCAAGCCATCCGGCGAGCTGAAACTGCCCGGAATCGGCTCTGCTTCTGGCATCTCTGGCCGCTGGAACGACCCTTGCGCTTACTTTACCTTTACGACTTTCTCGGCTCCGCCATCCATTTATCGCGTTGATCGCAAGAGCCTTAATCCAAGCATTTGGAAGCGACCGAACGTCAAGCGATTGCCCGCCATGGAATCGAAGCAGGTGTGGTACCGTTCGAAAGACGGGACGCGAGTGCCTATGTTTATCGTGCACAAGAAGGGTTTGAAGCCGAACGGGGACTCGATGACGATCCTCGAAGGCTACGGCGGGTTTAACTCCAGCCAGATGCCTTTCTATGCCGGCAGCCTTGCGCTGTGGTGCGAGTTGGGCGGCGTCTATGCCCTGCCCTCGCTGCGAGGCGGCGGCGAATTTGGCGAGGCCTGGCACAAGGCGGGGATGCTGGACAAGAAGCAGAACACCTTTGACGATTTTATCGCGGCGGGCGAATGGCTGGTCGAAAACCGCTATACCAAACCAAGCCGCCTGTCCATCCGAGGCGGCAGCAACGGCGGCCTGTTGGTCGGGGCGGCGCTCACTCAGCGTCCGGACCTGTTTAGAGCGGTGGTCTGCACGGTGCCCTTGCTCGACATGCTCCGATACCATCTCTTTTTAGTCGGCCGGTACTGGGTGCCCGAATACGGCTCGGCGGAAGACCCGGAGCAGTTTAAGTACATCCGTGCCTATTCGCCCTATCACAACGTTAAGAAGGGCGCGCACTATCCGGCTGTGATCTTCATCACTGGCGACTTGGATACCCGCGTCGATCCGCTCCATGCGCGCAAGATGACCGCCATGCTTCAGTGGGCGTCCGCTTCGGGCAGGCCGATCGTACTCCATTACGATTTAAAGTCCGGCCATTCGGGCGGCAGACCGTTTAAGAAGGTGATGGAAGATCGGATCGACGAGATGCTGTTCGTTCGCTGGCAGCTTTCTCAAGATTAGGCGGCCATCGGCAATTCGCCTTGATCGATCAGTCCCGGCTTTGGGGGCGGCAGGGCGGCCTCGGCAAAGAGCGATCCTTGCACGAAGTCTGCCCCGTTGCCGCGCATCCAGGCCCATTCGGATTCGGATTGTAGCCCGGTGGCGATCGTGCCGATCCCTTGCGAGCGGGCCGATTCGATCAGCCTCGCGGCGCTTTGAGCCTTGAAACCGTCCGAATGGACGTTCTGGCAAAGTTCCTCGTTGAGCGACACAAAGTCGGGCCGAGCCTGCCGCAAAATCTCTAGGGTGCCCGCACGGGCGCCCATCTGGCCCAAGGCGCACCGCAGACCGACATTGCGAAACATCCCCATCATCGCGACCATGGCCGGCCAATCGACGGCGTCGTCCGCGTTGAGCGCGGTCATCACCAGCGTATTGGGCTGGATGCCGACCTCTCGCGCCGTTTGGACGACGTGCTTGGCGAACTTTTCCCCGCTCTTGACGTCGTCTGAATGGAAACCGAGGAACAGAAAGTCTGATACTTGGTGCTGCGTCGCCAGTTGGAGCGCTGTTGAAACTCCGGCTGAGTCTAGCTCGCCAACGGAATCGGACGCCCGTGCCGCTGTGATCAGTCGGTTGGGCAAGATCAACTCGCCGTTGTGACCGACACCTCGCAGAACGGCTTCGAACGCGAACGTCTGATCGGGCGAATCGGCATAGACGATAGGCTGAAAGTGCGCCGTCAATCGCTGTCCGCGGGTCATGTCGTCCAGCCAGTCGCCGCGCAGTTTGCCGATCAGCGACGACAAAGGCTCCATTCGCATTAAATCGGAGAAGTTTGGCTGCGAGCCTGCCGGCATTGCGAGCGATTTTGTCTCTCGAAGTTCCGAATCGCTCAAGAAGTCCGGCAGTTTAGCACAGAGCGAATCCAAAGCCCCCGGCCCCAGAGAAACCGCAAATATATCCCCTGCCATCTCTTCGAACTGCGCGTTTGATTGTTGCAAGAAAAAGCGAAGCGCATCGCGCATGTGGCCGTTGGCCGGCGCAATATAGAGCACCGTCTCGCTCGATCGGCCGTTCCCCGCAAAGTTCTCTTGATGCATCGTTTGCCCCCAGTGGAGTTTCGCGCCCTATGCGATTTTTCCATTGGGGCGAGGCATCATCGGACATCGAAAAGTACGGGTTTAGATGCCCAGCGCCTGCTTGATCTGAGGGTATTGGTTCAACAACGGCCCCAGCATCGCGCCCGCCGCTGGGTTCTGTCGCAAGAAGCTCTGAACCATTTTCTTTAGATCGGTGGTTTCCTTGGTCGTCAGTAGAACGAGCGCGTTGTTGCCGGCCGTTTGCTCGACGGCCACCATCCACTTGCCTTCCTCGGTCTTTTTCATGTGGTAGTTCACGTTGATTCTGCGGCTCTCCCCCGACTTGGACTTGAGATTGAGCGTCGTATCGACGACAGACGCATGCTCTTCGGTCTTGGCTTGACCGACCGTAAACGAATCGACCGACTCCTCTCTCATACCTTGATAGCCTGGGAAGATGAGCGCGACCGGCTCGTTGGCCCCGATCGCGCTACCGAACTGATTGAGAAAGAGGCTGTTGCGATCGGCCAGCTCGTTGACCGTTGCTTCGTCGTTGTTCTTGGCCGCGGTCAAGAATCGCGTCAAAGCGTGCTCGGGGGTCTTGGCCTTGACAAAGAACACATACCCTGCATAGCCCAGTCCGCCCAAAAGCGCAATGAGCAGCACAACGACCAACGCCTTGCCTTGGTTTCTTCGCTTCATGATCATCCCCCTTGTTCGCCGTTTCTTTTCGCGCTTTGGCGCGATAATCCTGCGCTACCATGCAAAGCCGAACGCGATCATCATGCGACTAAACCCGACCGTGCCAACGGTCGTCCACCAATCGCTAGCCGTGTAGGTGAGCAGCCCGTGCGACAACTTGCCGTCGTTGAGCAGGACTAACTTAATGCGTTGGGCAACATCGATGGTCGCTCCGACCGGTACGCCCCATTTCCTATCGTTCTCCGAGTAGTTGATCGAGAAGTAAGGCGAGACGGGCGAGTTCGGAATGGTCTTTGCGATGGTTGCATAGTAGGCCAAGGTTCCGACTTCTGAATAGATTCGGTCGCTGCTGACGCCGAGCGAGACCAGCGGCAGCCGATCCGTCTCCTTGAGCAAGTCGTAATTCCCTCTCAGCCAGTTGACTTCTTCGGCGGCAGGATTGAACTCGAATCCCCATATCAGCCGGTCATTGAACCTACGGTCGTAGGTAACGCGCCAGCGAGGCCGCTCTGCCGGTGTATCGACAAAGCGGATCGACAGCGTGTTGGTCATTTCAAGGTTGCCCGAACCGAGCAACTGGCCTTCGCCCGGTCACCCAGTTCAGCTAGGAGGCGCGGCGTTCTGCGCTTCGGCTCCCAGCACAACGGCCAGAAATGCGGTTAGAATCCAAAACTTCACAGCGCGAGAGCATACCCTATGCGCGGCATTGGGGCTATAATTAGAGTTAAATTGGAGGTCGTCCTATTATGAACCGTAAAGGCTTTACGCTGATCGAACTGCTGGTCGTCATCGCGATCATCGCCATTCTGGCGGCCATTTTGTTCCCCGTCTTTGCGGCCGCAAGAGAGAAAGCGCGGCAATCGCAGTGCGTTTCCAACCTTCGGCAGTTGGGCATCGCCTTTCGTGCTTATGCGACTGATTGGAACGACACCCTGCCCGGCGGCGCTCCGGGAGACCCTCACAACTATTTTCCGAACAATAATCAAAGTCCCGATTGGTGGCGCATTGGTCAGCGATGGGGCATAGACGGCCACTGGGTGCCCGCTCGATGGGTCTATACGACCGCCAACACGCAAGACTACGACCGAGCGCCGATCAGTCCCATTTGGCTGCAGGTGAAGGGCCCCGAAGCGGGCGCGCTCTTTCCCTATGTCAAGAACCGCCAGATCTACGTCTGCCCGTCCGAGAAGCGGCCTGAGAAGTTGCTGAGCTACTCGATGAACTTTCGCATGAGCTTCATACCCGACGGCCGGGTGCAACGGCCATCAGAGGTCGTCTTATTGGTGGACGAGCAGTACACGGTCAACGACGGCTTCTTCGTGCCGCCTCCGTCCGACTGCCCCAGCATCGCGCACAGCCGAGGCTCGTCGTTCCTTTTCTACGACGGCCATGCCAAATGGAAGCACGTGGGACAGGGCGCGACGTTCGGCAACTGCCCGCAACAGTTCAGCGATCCCAAAATGTATTGTCCGTACCTGCCATTCCCTTGGGACGGTCGCTGCACGCTGTAGCGCTTAGTCCGGCCAAATCGATCTGAGAATTTCGGCCAGACGATGCCCCGCCTTCGCCAACTGATTGCGCGAAGTCGTTGCGGCGAACTGGGCATACGCCTCTTGGCCGCCTTCTATCTGAATCTTGAAGCGATCGGTCGTACCGGGTCGGAACGCTGGGTTTGTCGGGTCTAAGCGCACGGGCGCATAGGCATATCGGGATAATCCCTGCCCCTCCGTCGCCCACAGTTCCGGCCAACTCATTGGATCGCCTTTGGACGCAGGCTGCCATCGGGCATATCGATAAAGGTCCATCGCATAGGCTTGGGCCGTCCGGCCCGCCATCGCTCGCTCGACCGCCGGACCATCCCAATAGAGGTGCAGGTTCTGATTGTTCGGCAAGATCAGCCGGTTTCCGCCCATATCGTGCTCGCCGTTCGCCAGCATGCCCACTAACAGCGCTTTGCCGTCCGATCCTGCCGTCAGGTAACCGCATCCGACGTGCAAAGGCTGATGCATGTCGCCTACATAGTGCGCCAACAGACGCAGCGCCTCTCGCTTGGAGAACCGGCTCGATTCGCCCCGCAATACTGCGATGCACGCCTTGGTCATCTGGACGATGTCGCCTCCGTCCTCTCGCACGCCTGGGCCAGTGTCGGGCCGAGTTCCCGGCCATCCCAGGCGATAGCCCGGCGCGTCTAAAGGCAGATTCACATAGTGGTAGGTGCTGTGATTGGGATTGCGATCCACAAACGCCTTCGCCTCCGCGTTGGCATCGACGAACGAGCGCTTCTTGACCTCGTCCGCCCAGATTGCGGCATCGGCCAGCATTTCGCCCGGCGCCAGTATCTTCCGAACCTCTGTCGCCGCTCGCGTTCCGGCCAAATGCTTCTCGGCCAAGTAGCCGACTGCTTTGTGTCCATCGTCCCAATAGCCCCACGACGCGCAGACTGCGATCCACAATCCGACTGCAAACCAAGTTCTCATCTCAACTCCCTCACATTCCGATTCCGCTGTACTCCTTGAGACCCTTTCGCCATAGAAACAGAGCCAAGAACACGGCCAACACCAGCCAGACAATTTGACCCAGAATCGAGTACCAGATCGCGTCTCCCGTGATCCGACCGACGGCAATCTCTACAGGCACCGCCGTAACGTAGCGGAACGGTAAGGCGGCGGCCAGAGCCTGCATCCACGGTTGCATCAGCTCGATAGGTGCGACCCAGCCCGACAGCATGTAGGCCGGCACATAGTAAAGCCCGTAGACGCTGTAGACCTCGTGAAACCAGAACGCCAGGCTCGATAGGCTCATCGCGATCCAAAACGAGACGATATGCCCCAAGAACAGCGAAAGAAAGAACGGACCCGCATTCGTCAGCACGGTCGCGTCCAACCGATGCCAATGGTAGAGCGCGAACATCCCGACGAGCGGCACCAGCATCACGCCCCGGATCAATCGCCAAGTGAAGTTTCGCACGAACATGGCATAGAGATAAGGGATGGGCCGTACCAGCCATTGGCTGATCACGCCTTCCTTGATCTCAAACGAGATGTCCCACATCAGATGGCTGACTGCAAAATTGGAGGTGATGGCCAGCACCAGGTAATACATGACGAACCCAGAACCCGTAAATCCGCCTATTTCTGTGCGGTCCCCTAATGAGGCAAGCCATACCAGGGGCATAATGAAAGTATTGGTTACGTCCGTTAGGATCCAAATGACCATGCTGGCGCGGTAAGCCAGCGTATCTTGCAAGTATGCGGAAAGCAGGGCGCGCGTCTTGCGCAAAGCAATGGACATCGAGGCAATTTTACCTATAGGGCAAGGAGCGAGAGGGATCTCACGATGGATCGACACTCATTAGCAATCAGAATAGCCCGTACCCCCAGCCTGGGCATGATGCCGACCGTTACAATCCAAATATTGAAACTGGCCGACAACCCAAGGGTCAGCGCCAAACAGCTGGCCTCCGTGATGGAACGAGAGCCGAATCTGGCCGCCAAGCTCCTTCGCGCGGCCAACAGTACCTATTACGGCACCGGCGCAAAGGTCAACACGCTCTCTCAGGCTATCACCATGCTGGGCATCAATACCGCGCGTTCGCTGGCCGTGGCACAAGCTTATCAACAGGCGACATCGGGCAAGCCCGGAGCGGCTCTGTTCGACAGAAACGTCTTTTGGCAGCACTGTTTGGCCACCGCGACCGCGGCGCGCGTATTGGCCAGACTGAAGAGGCTGCACGACCCGGAACTCGCCTTTATAGCCGGGATGCTGCACGATAGCGGACGCATGGCGCTCGACCGATTCATGCCGTTCGAACTCGACCGCGCTATTCAACTCTCGATCGAGACCAACATCCCCCTGATCGAAGCCGAGCAAGAGGTCATGCAGTTCGATCATACCGATGTCGGCGTGATGCTGGCCGAACAATGGGGGCTGCCCGACCAGTTGAAAGAGGCGATCGAGTTCCACCATCAAGAAGTCGCCTATGAAGAAAACCCGTTAGCCTGCCTGATCCGAGCGGGCAACGTGATCGCGCACCAGCTGGGCTTTGCGCTGGGGATGCCGAACGCCTATGGCGAGGATGATCCGATCTTCGAGGCTCTTGAGCTTCCTTCCGAACAGATCGAACCCCTAGCCCGCGCGGTCGAGACCGACGTCCTGCGCACGATGGACCTCTACGCCGCGGCTTAAGCCGTGCGGCATTGCCCTCCGATGAACGGGAGGGCGAGCGTCCCCGCGAGCCGAAAGACGGAGCGCCGCCCTTCCGGGCGGCAGGCCAGGCGGAAGGTTCCAAATCGTTCGGGAGGGCGAGCGTCCCCGCGAGCCGAAAGACGGAGCGCCGCCCTTCCGATCAGCGTCCCCGCGAGCCGAAGAACCGGGCTTACGGGCAGGTCGTGCCGAACATCCAGAGCACGAGGGAAAGGTCCGCGTCGTCCACGATCCCGTCTTCGGTTACATCGCCGTCTCTA